>JBATHI010000430.1:0-5226 GCA_049666645.1 Flavobacteriaceae bacterium
CTGATGTGCCCAACAACAGGTATCTCCTACCCGACCCCCGAACCCAATACCTTTTCCTTCAACTCACCCAAAGGCATGTGTCCACATTGCAACGGACTGGGCCATGTGCACGAGGTAAACCCCAACAAGATCTTCCCCAACAAAGAACTCTCCATTACCGGCGGTGGCATTGCACCCTTGGGCGAATACAAAAAATCATGGGCCTTCAAACAGATCGAGACCATAGCCCAACGATATCGTTTTGAACTCACCGATGCCATTGAAAAAATTCCGGCCGAGGCCATGGAAGTGTTGCTCAACGGCGGACAGGAAAGTTTCGAGATCGATTCGAAAACACTTGGTGTTAAGCGCACCTATAAAATTGATTATGAGGGAATCTCTAATTTTATCAAAAACCAGTTCGAGGAAACCGATTCCACTTCCATCAAACGCTGGGCCAAGGAATATATGGATAAGATCAAGTGCCCCTTATGCAGGGGCGCCAGGCTCAGGAAGGAATCGCTAAATTTCAGGGTTGACGAGAAAAATATTGCTGAGCTGGCCCATATGGACATCTCGGAATTGGCGTTGTTCTTTGCTGGTTTGGAGACTAGGCTGGAAGGAAACCAATTAAAGATTGCGGAAGAAATCATCAAAGAAATCAGTACCAGGATACAGTTTTTGCTGGATGTCGGTTTGGACTATCTATCCCTTGACCGGGGTTCGAAGACGCTTTCTGGCGGAGAGGCACAACGCATCCGTTTGGCGACCCAGATCGGTTCCCAACTTGTGGGGGTGCTATATATTTTGGACGAGCCCAGTATAGGCCTCCATCAAAGGGATAATGACCGCCTGATCCGCTCGCTTGAATCTTTACGCGATATTGGCAATTCGGTAATCGTTGTGGAACACGACCGGGAAATGATCGAAAGGGCCGACCATGTAATCGACATCGGTCCAAAGGCTGGGCGTCATGGCGGGGAAATCATTTCGGAAGGCAAGCCCACCGACCTGAAGTTTCAACATACCTTGACCGCCCAATATATTAATGGGGAACGACAGATCAGCGTGCCAAAAAAGCGCAGAAAGGGCAATGGAAAAAGAATAACCCTTACCGATTGCACTGGAAACAACCTGAGGAATGTTACCGTTGAATTCCCATTGGGCCAAATGATCGGCGTCACCGGCGTATCGGGGAGCGGCAAATCGACTTTGATCAACGAAACATTGTACCCCATCATGAATGCCCATTATTTCAATGGGGTCAAAAAGCCCATGCCCTATGGAAAAATCATGGGTTTGGAGCATGTAGACAAGGTCATCGACATCAATCAATCCCCAATCGGTCGAACACCGCGTTCAAACCCTGCTACCTATACAGGTGTTTTCAGCGAAATCAGGACCCTGTTCACCAAGACGCCGGAAGCGGCGATCAGGGGATACAAACCGGGCAGGTTTAGTTTCAATGTCAAGGGGGGACGTTGCGAGACCTGCCAAGGAGGAGGCCTCAGGGTGATAGAAATGAACTTTTTGCCAGATGTCTACGTCGAATGTGAGACCTGCTATGGCAAACGCTTCAATAGGGAAACCTTGGAAATCAGATATAAAGGAAAATCGATTTCAGATGTCCTGGATATGACCATCAACGAAGCGGTCGCATTTTTCGAAATGATCCCAAAAATACATAGAAAGCTGAAAACGATCCAAGACGTAGGGCTGGGCTATATTTCCCTGGGGCAACAATCGACCACGCTTTCCGGGGGCGAGGCGCAGCGTATTAAATTGGCCACCGAACTTTCAAAACGCGATACCGGCAATACCTTTTATATCCTGGACGAACCGACCACCGGACTCCATTTCGAGGATATCAGGGTATTGATGGAGGTGCTCAACAAGCTTGTCGACAAAGGAAACACTATCTTGGTGATAGAACACAACATGGATGTGATCAAAATGTGCGACCATCTCATCGACATAGGCTACGAAGGCGGACGAGGGGGTGGCATGGTGGTCGCCAAAGGGACCCCGGAAGCGGTGGCCCTCGATGAAAAAAGCTACACGGCAAAGTTTTTGAAAAAGGAATTGCAGGAAAAAGTATTGAGCAGCTAACGAAAGAAAGCAGCCTCAGCTTTGAAACCAAACTAATTATGAGAAAAGAACAGCATCATAAGGGATGGAATGAAATGAAAACCAATGATTCCTGGGCCATATTTAAGATTATGGGGGAATTTGTCAATGGTTTTGAAAGGATGAGTTCCATTGGTCCCTGCGTTTCAATTTTTGGATCGGCAAGGACCAAAGAGGACAATCCCTACTATGAATTGGCGGTTGAAATATCCAAAAGCATCGCCGAGGCCGGTTACGGAATCATCACTGGAGGAGGTCCCGGAATTATGGAAGCAGGGAACCGTGGTGCCCATCTGGCCGGCGGCACCTCCGTGGGACTGAACATCGACCTGCCGTTCGAGCAACACGATAACCCATATATCGACAATGACAAGAGCTTGGACTTCGATTACTTTTTTGTGCGAAAAGTGATGTTCGTAAAGTATTCCCAAGGCTTTGTGGTGATGCCGGGAGGTTTTGGCACTTTGGATGAACTATTTGAGGCAATTACCTTGATACAGACCCATAAAATCGAAAAATTTCCCATTATTCTGGTCGGTACCATCTTTTGGAGCGGATTGTTCGACTGGATCAAGTCTACCATGCTACAATTTGGCAATATTAGTCCGGAAGATTTGAACCTGATCAATATTGTGGACACCAAGGAAGAGGTTGTCGAAATCATCGATGCATTCTATAAGGGACACATCCTGAGTCCAAACTTTTAAATCAAACCTTGAAAAAAGTTATTCTCTTAGCGCATCTGTCATTGACTATGGCCGTTTTTCTCAAAGCGGGTTGGGCCTATTCCCAACATACCAACATCCTCAATGCCACGCTTAAGGGAGATTCCAATGAGATTAACATCAACCAGGAGTTTACCTATAGCAATTCGAGTGGGGAAACCTTGGAGCTCCTGTTCTTCAATGATTGGGCCCACGCCTATTCCAACAAAAATACGGGATTGGCAAAACGGTTTGCGGATGAATTTATGCGCAGCCTCCATCTGGCCAAAGATTATGAGCGGGGCAGTACGAACATCATCAGTGCCGTTGATGGCAACTATCGGGCATTGAAGTTGGATCGTACGCGGGAAAAAGATATCATCAAAATAACCCTCAACGAGCCCTTGCCCCCAGGAGCAGAGGTGAAACTTTCATTCACCTATACCGTTAAATTGCCCTCGAATAAATTTACCTCCTACGGATATGGCGGGAGGAACAACTATTATTTGAAGGATTGGTACCTCACGCCGGCCGTGTTTGATGGGGAATGGCACCTATATTCCAATAAGAATCTGGAGGACCTATACACCGACATCACCAATACGACCATTAATTTCAGCTATCCTGAAAACCTTTACATCACCTCGAATTTCGGGATATTGGGAAATACGAAATTTTTATCCGATCAACAGGCACAGCTGGTGGGCGTTCAGCGCAAAAGTTGTGAAATTATATTGGGGCCACTGAAGCGGTTCACGACCCACGTCACCCCTGGTCTCACCATCGCCACCGACATAGAGGCCTCCAAGTATGATGCGATTTCCCAAGGCGTTTCCATTCTAAAAATTTCCGAATTCATCAGAAAAAACCTGGGCGACTACCCCCACCCCCAATTGTTGGTGAGCGAAATCGACTACGACAAGAATCCGCTCTATGGCCTCAATCAACTGCCATCGTTCATCAGGCCCTATGAAGAACAATTTCAGTTTGAAATGAAGTTTCTCAAAACCGCATTGCGTAAAATGTTGGAAGAGACCATCTACATTGACCCGCGAAAAGACCAATGGCTCACAGATGCCATCGCCAACTACTTGTTGATCGAATATGTTGAACAAAACTATCCGAATCAAAAGCTTTTGGGAAAACTATCGACGCTTTGGGGCTTAAGAAGCTTCAATTTGGCAAAAATGGACTTTAACGAGCAATACCCTTTTCTTTACATGCTAACCGCCAGAAGAAACTTAGACCAGCCACTTACCACGCCCAACGATTCCCTTATCAAATTCAACCAAAAAATAGCCAATAAGTATAAGGCGGGATTGGGACTTGCTTATTTGGCGAATTACATCGGTAAGGAAAAAGTAGATCAAAGCATCAAAACCTTCTATGAATATTACCAACAGAACATTGTAAAGACCCTCGACTTCGAATCGATTTTAAAAAGGACTACCGACAACGATATCAATTGGTTTTTTCAGGATTACGTCTCAACCGACCGAAAAATCGATTTTAAGATTGCCAATGTTTTTAAAATGTATGATTCCCTTCGGGTAAGCTTGAAAAACAAGCAGGGCACCAATGTGCCCATTTCCTTGTTCGGACTCAGGAACGATTCTGTGGTTTCCAAATATTGGATCACCGATATCGATAGTACCAAGACCATTACCATCCCAAGAAATGGGGAAGAAAGACTGGTTTTGAATTATGACCAAAAAATACCTGAGTTCAACCAAAGAGACAATTGGAAATCGTTGAAAGGATTCTTCTCGAGCAATAGAAAGTTGAAATTCACTTTTTTCAGGGATGCGGAAAACCCTTATTACAACCAGATTTTCTATGTTCCCGTGGTGAACTTCAACATCTATGACGGATGGGCCCCCGGCATGAGGTTGTATAACAAAACCCTTTTGGAAAGACCCTTTGTTTATGACGTGGCCCCCTCCTACTCCTTTCGGGAACAATCGTTCGTCGGTTACGGGAAATTCACTTATAGACAATATCTGAACAAAAGCGGCCTATATGTGGCAAATTATGGAATGCGGGGATCAACTTCCCATTTTGACGTGAATTCGAGATATTCAACCCTAACGCCTTCCATGAGTTTTGGTTGGCGCCCCGAAAACCTGCTCTCCAACAAAAGGCAGGCCCTTTCCTTCCGCTACTTGAATATTTTTAGGAATCTCGACGAGAGTTTGCGTGCCGAAGGGAGTGCCCCCGATAGTCCCGATTACAGTGTATTCAATGCGAGGTACATCGATGTCGACAACCATATCATAGATTATAGATCCTGGTTCATCGATTTTCACCAATCGAGCAAGTTCACCAAATTGGTCTTCGAGTTCGAGTACCGCAAACTTTTTGAAAGCAATCGACAGTTCAACCTTAGATTTTATGCGGGTAAATTCTTGAGGAACAA
>JBATHI010000431.1:0-3752 GCA_049666645.1 Flavobacteriaceae bacterium
TCCTTATCCCATCGGTCAAAAACTGATGATCGACCCATAACAGTTCCCGATCTCCATTGTAATAGGATATGAGCAATTGGGGAATAGTCACTTCCTGGATGCCCGAATTAAATAGTTCACCTTTTATCCCGTTATCGGTAAATTGTAAAGATTGTAGCGCTACCTGTTTATATAGGTCGGTCATTGCCACATTGCCGGCACATTGCAAATTGAATTTGGTGGGTTGTTCTCCCAAATCGATAGGAGTGAATTGATCCGGGTCGAAGGAAGGACCCATCACATCACCTATAGCGGCCCATGCGATTCCTTCAAAATCGACCTTGAAGGTGGTCGTTTCTTTGGGCATTAATTTATGTTTGATGTGATATTTGGCATTGTAATTGGCGAGTTCTTTGTCGGCATCATTAAAAAGGGTAGCTTTTAAAACCACATCGGCCGGTACGTTATCAATATTCTGTAACTCCCCAACGACACTATAATGCCCGTTTATTCTGACCAGCTTGGCAGAAAGGAGTTCAAGGACGGGCTGTTTGAGCACATCTTCATGATAAGTCTGTTGGGTGGTAATCCTACGCCTGCCATGGTTAAAGTACCCAATATTGTTGCTCGTGTACAATTGATCGGGCGGTAAATCATGATCTAATTCCTGAGCTTGAATGAGCCATTTGCCATTTTTTTGAAATAGCGTATGGTAAAAATCTTTACGAACCAACTCCAAAGGGGTAATCCAGCGGGTTGCCACTTTTACCCTGGCACTGGTTGGAGATTGGTCTAAAATGGTTACCCCGATAGAATCCAGTTTTGCATATGAACTTAGAATACCATCTGTTACGGAAACTTCCAGCATAAATTGCGATATCGTCACTCCACTGTCCGGATTTAAATATGTATGCGCCCTTTCAAATTCCTTGAAATCAAGTGCATCATAATAGGCCTTGACAAGGTTTTCAGGTGCATTATATACGGTGTTCCGCAAATAAAACAGATAGATTCCGAAGGAAAGGCAAAGTATCAAGAAGAGTGCCCACAATTGGTTGATCATAACCAATGTATTTGGAATACCATTGTATGGAAGGGCATATCGCATAAAGTCGGGATTGGGCAATGGTTTTGAATTAAGCATCCTTAACCAAGTAAACTGTATGTTAAAACAGAATGCCAAAATAACCGTGAACAATGGGATGATACCCCACATAATTTTCAAATAGGTTGGGACTTCTTCTTTGGGTAAGATAGATGAAAGTGGTGGTACATTCAATTTTTCCCAGACCATGATTCCATTTTCCAACTGTTGCAAACGTTGCCATCCGCAGAAATATAATAAAGGATCGTAGAACTTATCATTGGAAAAGATGTACTTGAGGTTATATTTTTCAGGGATTGTTAAAAACTGCTGTAGGGAACCTATACCGGCAACCCCCCTGTATTTTGAATTTTCCAAACGTTCTATGGCCCTTGTGGTAAGCTCCGGCAGTCTTCTGGCAGAATGGTAATTGCCATCTACGGTCATCGCCTTGGTCTGGGCCGACAGCCAAGCCATCTGGTCTCCAAAACCTAAGGGCAGGTAACGCCATTGGTCGTGTTGGTCTTGGTTCAGGAAATTGACAATGGGCAACATCTTTATCCTTTGGGGTTGTGAAGGCCTGAAATAACCCAAGCTCATGGAAAAGATGACCATGAATAATATTCCCCCGGCCATAAATCCTCCCAAAATCTTGTAATACACTGGACCAAATCGATTTTGGAGGTATGTCTTCAGGTCCCCCTCCACAAAACGATACGTAAATTCCCCGAATATGGGTAAGGCCATGATCGTTGCCCAGAGGGTAAAACGGTCTAGGGTAAGGATGTTGAACGCGGTTTCCCCCAAAAGTTTCAATGGAATGGGGGTTGTTCCGCCTGTGCCCAAAATAGTCAACATCGTAAACGACAGGCCAAAAAATAGGTAACGTTTGCTATAAAGGCGATAGTAGATATAGGGCCATATGAAAAGTAGGATGCCCCAAGGAATCAAAAAGAAGACCAACCCGGAAGAGATGACCTCCAAAAAATTATCCCTTGACCCGTGGGGAATCGGAACCTGGGTAATCGGGTTTTTCTTGGTGTTGATCCAATAAGGCAGAATACAGCCAATGATCAAAACCAAAGAAGAAAAACAAAAAATCGAGATGCGCCAAAAAAACTGTTTGAAAACCCCAAAAAATACCTTGAATGTAATCCCCTTTGTCTGTTTCACTTTGTCCTTGGCCTTATCCATGATCACCATGCCGATGAGCGGAAAGACAAAAAATACCATCCCAAAAATGGGCGTAACGTGATGTGAGGTCACGGTCACCGCAATCAGCGATAGACTAGTGCCCAGGTACCGCAGTTTTCCGGTTTTCAGCCATTGATAGATCTCGGGCAGGGCATGCAAAAGGAGCGATAAAGCAATGATACTTGGTAATTGGCCAAAAATATGGAGGGTTTCGACGAAGGTCGACGAAAACACAGCAAGTAGCGTAGTATATCCAGCCACCTTTTTATTTGCGGTCATTAACAGGGCAAAGCGATATGATCCCGTAATGAACAAAATGACGCCCATTATGGCCACCGTGAACATCCCGAATTTGAGACCGCCCACATAGGACAAAATGGCAATGGCCTGGTGTACCAATGGCGGATAGGATTGTACCGTAAAGCCGGTATACCAGCGATAATCCCATGGCTCGAACCAGCTATTCGCATAATGGTCGGCAAAGAACAGATGGATCAGGGCATCATAGCTCGTTTCCAGGGTAAAAAATATACTTGAACCATGAAATGCCACGCCGCCGACCAGGGCCAAAATCAGTAAAAGGTTGGTTTTGTTCATCACGCCAATACTGTAGGAAAATATAACATTATAAAGGTAAATATATTGTAATGGAGGGGCGCTATCGCCCATCGAAAGCAAAAAACCATTCACCGATAGAAAAAAGCCATTGGCCTGCGCCTCCCTCAAATGGAGATCAATGCCCATTACATTTGCTACGGAAATCATAAAAAAACCGTAGTAATTTCAAAAACTGTTACCCAATATAACCTTAGAATCTTAACTTATGAAAATCTTAGCCATTGACGACCAACAATTGATACTGTTATCCGTCGAAAAAAAATTAACCGAACTTAAATACAAAGTAAAGACCGCCAGTTCAGGTCAAATGGGAATCGGCCTGTTCGATACTTATGAACCGGACATGGTCATAGTAGACATCAATATGCCCGATATGTCGGGAATGGAAGTGGTGAAACACATCCGTATCGCCAAGAATTCCAAAACCCCCATCTTGGTGATGTCGGGCAATACCAACGAAAAGATTATAGTAAACGGTTTCAATTTGGGTATTGACGACTACATGAAAAAACCAGTCAGCTTAGATGAGATGGTGGCGCGAATCAGACGAATTCTTGGTGACAATAACAAACAAACCCTTATAGAAAATAATGATGCACAAATACTCCAAAAATATTGTGTTGGCGTTGTGATTCCCTGTTATAACGAAGCGGAACGGCTTTCGAGCAAAATATTCCAGGAATTCTCCCGAAAGAATTTGGGTTATCACCTCTGTTTTGTCAACGATGGTAGTACCGATAACACTTTGGAAGTACTTGAAAAACTCAGAAAAGGCAATGAGGATACCATCAGTATCTATGATTGCGCAAAAAACGGTGGTAAGGCGGAGGCGGTTCGCCAGGGCATTCTCCATTTGTCAAAGGATGCCCAATTGGAT
>JBATHI010000432.1:0-11929 GCA_049666645.1 Flavobacteriaceae bacterium
CGGATGCCCCCCTCGTATAAAAAGCCTTTGGCCCGACCATACCTGCCATCAAAGGGGCGGGCACTATCGAACCATTCCGGATCGGCACCCCCGGCATAGCTCGGGCCATTGTCGGACGTGAACACGATCAGCGTGTTTTCATAAATATTGGCATCTTTCAACTGTTTCACCAACTTGCCGATGTTCTCATCCAGATAAGAGATCATGGCGGCATAGGCCGCATGCGGGTTTTGATGCGGGAAATAACCGCCGGGGTTTCCCGCCAAATAGGGCTCTTCCTCCCCGAATTTTGCGATATAATGGTCTACCCATCGTTTGGGCGCCTGCAGAGCCACATGCGGAATGGGGCTGGCCCAATACATAAAGAAGGGTTCTTTTTTATGCGTGTTTACAAAATCCGTGAGCGCCTTGAACATCAGATCTGGCGCATAGTCCGTTAGGGTAAAATCGGCATAGTTGGCCGGGTCCTTCGGATCTTCACCCGCTGGAAAAGCAATATTCGGGGCGATCGTATCATTTCTTAAATGTACCCTGTTCCTATTTTGGTAGAGGTGCAAGGGATAATAGGTATGCGCCTGGCGCTGGCAGTTGTATCCATAGAAAAAATCAAAACCCATTTCATTCGGAATCGAAGCGGTATGAGGGGCACCCAGGCCCCATTTGCCGACCATTCCAGTGACATAGCCCACTTGCTTGAGGCGATGTGCCAAGGTTATGGTGCTATCGGGCATGGGCCCTTGTCCCTCCAAGGTCGAATCTTTTGCCATCGCGCGGTAATTCCAAACGTCGCCGCGTTCGCCCCATTCATAATTACTTCGGATGAAGGCGTGTCCGGCATGTAGGCCCGTCAACAGCATGTGTCGGGCCGGGGCACAAACGGGGGCACTGCTGTAGTGATGGGTAAATCGCATTCCTGTTTTTGCCAAGGCATCGATGTTAGGGGTCTCTATCTTCAGTTGGCCGTAGGCCCCGATATCGGCATACCCTAGGTCATCGGCCAAAATATAGATGATATTGGGCTTTATCGCCTTAACCTCCAAAGGCGTATCCGCTTTTTCGTTACAGGACAAAAAGACTGTCCCTGCCAAAAGCAGGGACAACGTAAACTTATCAAATTGTTCGGGCATGCTTTTTCTTTTACATCACAATGGTCTTGCCGGGCGCAGGAACGGTGTAGGTGCCATCGGCATTCGGTTGTACCGGTGCCGGTGAGTCCCAGCTAAGGTCGTCGGGGGCCAGATCGAGATTCGATTGCATGGCCTCATCCCATTTGATGATCTTACCCGAATAGGTGGCCATTCTTCCCATTATGGCGCTCAACGTACTCTTGGCCCCATTTTCGGCATCGGCAATCACCCCACCCTTACGAATGGACTCAAACAATTTGTCATGTTCTACCTGATAGGGATTCGGATCGTCCTTGCCCCTGTGTTCGAACAAGGTTTTACCACCCCAGTCTTTCAGTGTGGCATTGTCACCTTCTGTGGAAACCGTGCCTTTGGTGCCTTGAAAGAATTCGGAAACCCTGCTCATCGTATCGGGCTGGTGCCTGCACTGACTGGCGATGACCGCCCCGCTAGGATAGGTATACTCAACAAAGTGATGGTCGAAGATCTCACCATGGTCTTTGCCCACCCGAACCTGCCTGCCACCCATGCCTTGGGCCGAGATGGGATATTCGCCCAAGAACCAGTTGGCCACATCGATATTGTGGATGTGCTGTTCCAGGATATGGTCACCGCACAACCAGTTGAAATAATACCAGTTTCTCATTTGGTATTCGAGCTCGCTCTGTCCAGGTTGGCGCTCCCGAACCCATACTCCTGCACCATTCCAATATACCTGACCGGAAACGATCTTGCCGATGGCATCTTTTTCCAATTGGTCGATTGCCGCCAAATAGCTGTCCTGATAGTGCCTTTGCAGTCCGACGACCACATTGAGCTTTTTATCCTTGGCCATTTGTGCCGCGGCCAATACTTTTCGTACCCCGGGCACATCGGTCGCGACCGGTTTTTCAATGAACACGTGTTTTCCATTGTTGATGGCATATTCGAAGTGTTGGGGACGAAAACCCGGAGGGGTTGCCAAAATCACCACATCGGCCAGATCCATGGCTTTTTGTGCTGCATCGAAACCATGGAATTGGTCGGATTCCTTCACGTTGACCTTCTTGCTTCCTCCCATCTCCTTGGAGATGTTCATCAGACTGCTTTTCAAATTATCTTCAAAGGCATCGGCCATGGCCACCAACTCAACATTGTCATCTGCCATTAAAGCCTGTACGGCAGCGCCAGTTCCACGCCCTCCGCAACCGACCAATGCGATCTTTAATTTCTTGTCGTTGAAGACGTTCACCATGGCATTCATCTGCATATTGGGCAACAACATGGTCCCTCCCGTAAACAGGGCAGTACTTTTTACAAAATTCCGTCGTGAATTAAGGTGGTCGGTCTTTTGAGATCGATCCCGGTCTGATTTGCTCATTTTTGATTTTTTTTGTTTGACTTTCTTTTAGAAGGCGCGACCGTTAAGATAAAACTTTATTTTAAAATAGGCAATGGCGGTTTCTATATGGATTTTGGAAAGCCGTAACCTTCCTAACTCGACCATGATCTGGAGTATGTTGTTATTGGTATTAGACCAATGGAAATATCGGAAATGACAAGAGGGACCCTGGAAAATGGATCCCTCTTTCCATTTAAACTTCCAAATATTTTAGATAGGTGATCTTAGAACCGATAGCCAAGTTTCAGGATGCTGCCCCTGGGCAAAACCGGGACCACCACAAAACTGGAATCCGGATTGGCCTGGATGAATTCGGCCGTGGCACCATTGGCATTGGCACCAAAATTATTGGCCCCAAAGAAGTTGGCCAATCCTTCAGAATTGAAAAGATTGGTGACCAAAATGTTCGCGGTCCAGTGTTCGTCGATGGCGTAGCCCAAACCAGCATTGAAAATGCTGTAGGAGGGCAGTTCGAAAGCGTTGGCGATATTCCCTTCGCGCTGTCCCATGAACTGCCACCTGAAAAAGGCCGTCCATTTATCCTTGCCATATTCGGCGCCGAGGTTGAACATCAATTTGGGATTGAAAGGAAGCACGTTGTCCGAAAAATCAATAACGCTATCATCATCGGTGTTTACAGACCCTGCCGCGTCATAAACCGTCCATTTGGTGGCTTTGGGATTTTGTAGCGTACCGTTGAAACCCAGGGTTATATTCTGAATGGGGGTATAAGCGCTTTCCCATTCCAGACCAAAGGTCCGGGAATCATTGAATTGTACCGGGGTATAAAAAATACTGCCGGTATCGGGATCAAACTCGAAATTGGTGGTACCGATATCCTTCAATTGGCTCCAAAACGCGGTGGTGGTCAATGAAAAATTGTCCTCGCTCAACTTGATGCCGATCTCGGCTTGTTTGATTTTTTGCACCAAGCCCTTCCGATTGATCGGAACGTTCGAAAAATTATTGAAGTAATAGTTCAGTTCAGGGGCCTTATTTCCGGACGAAAAACGTGCGAATACCGCGGCGTTGTCCTGGAATTGATAGTTGAGACCCGCGGAATAGGAAACATATCCATAGTTATAATCGAAAGGGTCGCGGGCCCCGGTTGGGGACAGGATGCCATTGTCGTATGCCGTGGTGGAATCGCCATCCAGTCCTCCAGGTTGTGAAAATGGTGCAAACCGATCATTGCTCCCTTTGTGTCCGATGGTTTCCCATCGAAGGCCGAGGTCTACATGCAGACGGTCTTGTATTTGCCAACGATCATTGGCAAAAGCCGCCCATTGTTGTATGTCGGCCCGGGAGTTCACAAAAAACAGACCTCCGTAATTGCTCACCCCATTGGCATCGGACAAGGCGATCACTGGATCGCCCGGATTCTCCAAGGTTACCCTTAACATACGGGGGGTCGGTTCATAGGTAACATAGGCAAAACTGCCTTGGGTAAATAAGGAGGTACTTGAAAAACCGGACGCAAAACCCATATTCAAATCGTGGTCTTTCCATTGTTTGCGAAGGGTCAGCTGATCCATCCATTCATCCGCCTCATTTTGTTTGTACCAGGCTGAAGTGCCCATAATGGCATCATTGGGCAAGGTGCCCTCCGTTAAATATTGGATCGGCGCTCCCGCTAGGATCCCACTGTTATCGGCACGGGCCAGTTCTTGGCCCGAACGCACATCCCGGAATACCACCTGTCCGATAGGAAATTCAGCACCGCTTATAAAATAGGCGAGCGGATCGTTCAAGGAAACGAAGGCATTGCTGATGGAAGTCTGCCAGTCGGCGTTTTTATGAGAATACTTAAGGTTGTATCGAATTGACCAGTCACGGCCCAACTCCTGGAAAAAATCCGCGCCTAAAGCAAGGTCCTGTGCATGAACCCCTCTTGAAGGGTCAAAACCATTGGTCGCACCAACGGCCAGATTTCGCCCATCTGGAATGGGCGCATTGTATGCCGGCATCATTAAAGCGGTGGTATTAAAATCCTGTCCGAAGGCGGCCGTTGGGTTGTCCCAATCGGTAGCGGCCACCCCTGTCCAACGGTTGGTGAAATCGTCCAACACCTTTCCATAAAACTTGAGGTAACCCCTTCGGGTCTTCTTGATGATATTGAACTTCACCTGACCCCCTTTGCTAAAGGTAAAATCGGTGTTCCTGGCCCCCTCATCCTTACGGTAATGACCGCCCACATTAAAAAACCAGTTGTTGCCCAGCGGTCCGGCAAGCCTGCCGTCGATCCTGAACAGGGGATTGCTTTCCCCTTGCAGACCTCCCTGTAACTGCACTTCGCCCCCCAGTCGATCACTGGTGCCATAGGAAATGAAATTATAGATGCCTCCGGGTGCGTTCATGGCGGTAATAGAGGCACTCCCGCCCCTAATGGCCTCTACCCTTTCGGTGGTAAGATCTAGTCTCTGGAAAAGATCGGGCGAATAGTACGAATGTTGCACCAAACTCACGGGCAGCCCATCTTCCTGCAGGGATACGTAGTACCAACCCGTATCATCTTCGGCAGAAGCGGAAATGCCCCGTGCATAGACTTTGGTGAACACTTCCCCGGCAGAGGGATCGGTAAACGTCCCGGGGATCGATTGCAAAAGATCGGCCATTCCGCGTGGAAAAGCCTGTTGCAGCGATCTTGTTTTTAAGGTGGTAATCGACGTACTGGAACTGAGTTGTGAACGGGGATCAAAGTTGCCGGTGACCACCACATTTTGAAGGTTCAGCAAATCATCTTCAAGATCCAAAGACAATGAAATGTCTTCAGTACCTACCGCAATGGTGTCTTGATAGGTTTTTATCCCCAAATAACGGATGGTCAGAGAATAGTCGCCTGGAGCGACGTTGGGTATTTCAAAAACACCCCGTATATCCGTGATCCCGAACCGATTTGAAGGTTGGAGTACAACATTGGCACCCACCAGAGGGGTGCCATGGGTATCATTTATCACACCCCCCACCGTGGCTTGTGAAAAGATAGGGGAACTGGTCGCGAGGACCATAAAAATCAGCATTCCTAAGATGTGCTTTAGCATAATTTATTATTTAAGGGGGTAAAGATACCACCCTTGATCGATAGTCTCCAAAAGGTATTTGGTTTTAATCCTGAACTTGATTTCGGAAACATATCATAAGAAGTGGTCGATGCGCGGCGTACCAGGCATTTTAACGGTTCGTGGCAGGGTTGGTACGCCAAAAAAAAATTCTTTTTTCAGCAATAGGATCTTAATTGCTACTTGTGGCCATGCCCAAACTTACTTTGCCCGCTTCCGCCAAGTTGATGTTCTCGATGCCCGTTATGAGGGCATCTGGATTGAAGCTGATCGAGTTGATGCCGTTTTCCACCAAAAACTGGGCAAACTCCGGATAATCGCTTGGCGCTTGGCCACATAAACCTATTTTGGTTTGGGTCTTATGGGCGGAGGCGATGACCATGGCAATCATTTTTTTAACACCAGGATCATTGATGTCAAAGATGTCGCTGAGCAATTCGGAATCCCTGTCAACACCCAATGTCAATTGGGTCAGGTCGTTGGAGCCGATGGAAAACCCGTCGAAGTATTGGGCGAATTCCTCCGCCAAGATGACATTGTTGGGTATTTCCGTCATCATGTACAATTGCAGCCCATTTTCGCCCCGCTTCAAGCCATAGCCCTGCATGATATCGACCACTTTTTTGGCCTCCTTCAAGGTGCGACAAAACGGAATCATGATTTTTACATTTTCCAGGCCCATCTCTTCCCGGACCATTTTCATGGCCCTGCATTCCAATTCGAACGCTTCCTGATATTTGGGATGGTAGTATCGTGAAGCCCCCCTGAATCCAATCATGGGATTCGATTCGATGGGTTCGAACTGCTTGCCACCGATGAGGTTGGCATATTCATTCGATTTAAAATCGCTCATGCGAACGATGACGTCCTTTGGATGAAAGGCCGCTGCGATGGTGGCCACCCCTTCCGCCAGCTTTTGCACAAAATAATCCTCTTTGTTCGGAAAGTGATGGGTCAGCTGCTGGATTTGGTCCCTCACTTGACGATCCTGTATCATGTCGAAGTGTTTTAAGGCCATGGGATGTATTTGGATGGCGTTGTTGATCACAAATTCCAGCCGCATCAGACCCACCCCTGCGGTGGGATAAAAAGAAAGCATAAAGGCTTGGTCGGGATCGGCCAAAATGAGCATGGGCTGGGTTTTAGGTGTTTTTAAGGTCGAGATGTCCACTTCCTTTTCTTCCCACTTTAAAGTTCCCTCATAAACGAAACCGGTATCGCCCTCGGCACAGGAAATGGTTATATCCTGGCCGTCGTGAATCACTTTGGTCGCATTCCCGGTCCCTACGATGGCGGCGGCCCCGACCTCACGCGCCACGATGGCGGCATGGCTGGTACGTCCGCCCTGTTCGGTGATGATGCCCCCTGCTTTCTTTAAAATGGGATCCCAATCGGGATTGGTCTTTTCCGTCACCAAGATTTCCCCTTTGAGGAGTTTGTAGGCATCTTTGGGTGATTTCAAGACTCTTGCCTTTCCGGCGGAAATTTTATTGCCGAGCCCCATGCCACTGGTAATCACTTTTCCTTTTTCGAGTAATTTATAAGTGACGATGCGCAATCTGTTTTTCTCCAATCCATAAATCGTCTCGGGGCGTGCCTGGACGATAAAAAGTTGGTTCAGCAAGCCATCCTTTGCCCATTCAAGATCCATGGGCCTGCCATAATGTTCTTCAATGATCATGGACCATTCTACCAATTTAAGGACCTCTTGATCGGTAAGTACGAACTGTTCCTGTTTATCAATGGGGGTATTCAGATTCAAGGTGCCCCTCCCTAACTTGCCATATACCATGGTTTTTTCCTTACTGCCCAACTTTCTTGATATGATGGGTTGCATGATGCCCTTTTTGATACTGGGCTTAAAGACAAAAAACTCATCGGGATTGATACTGCCCTGCACTATATTTTCACCAAGGCCCCATACGCCGGTCACCAAAACTACCTTGTCAAAACCAGAATCGGGATCTAAGGTAAAATTAACACCGGAGCATGCAAGATCTGAACGCACCATTAACTGTACCCCTATGGAAAGGGCTACCTTGTGATGGTCGAAACCGTTGTCTTCACGATATTTGATGGCTCGATCTGTAAAGAGGGAGGCATAGCACTTTTGGCATGCGGCCAGCAATTCGTTTAATCCCATTACATTGAGATAGCTTTCCTGCTGTCCTGCAAAACTGGCCTTGGGAAGGTCTTCAGCGGTCGCGCTGCTCCGAACGGCCAGTGAAATGGCATTGCCGTATTTTTTTTGCAAGCTCTCCAAACCGGCAGTTATGGCCTCTTGAATCTTTGATGGAAGCGGCACTTTTGCAAATTTATTCCGGATTTGGCTACCCACTTTCCCTAGGTTGGAAAAATCTTTTTTGTCGAGTTTTTTAAGTTCGCTGAAAATCGATTCTTTTAGGTCTGACTGTTCCAGGTAATGCCAATAGGCCGATGAGGTCACGGCGAATCCGTCAGGAATTTGTACCCCCTTCGAGCCCAACTTTTGGAACATTTCGCCCAAAGAGGCATTTTTGCCACCGACTTCAGGAATGTCGGCCAACATGATCTCGTTAAAATTTTTGATAAAGTCTTTCATCATTGAGGTATTGGCGGCTGGCAATGGCCAGCTTGGTAAACACAAATATCAGGCGTTACGGGTGTTTTGGAAATGATATGAATCATTGGTAAAATTCCGTCATTACATTTTAATCTATGATCAATGTTTGGGGCAAAGGCATAAAGAGGGTTCAAAAGGCACCAAATCAAAATTGCGAGGCGCTTTTGTAGGTCCTTTTGTCAATTTAGGTCTCCTTTCGTTTCCCATTCATTACTGAAATATTGATACGGTAAACAATGGGAATTCCCCCGGAATAGGTCTTGCTCGAAAATTCACTGATGAATTCGGGATGCTTCTGTTCCTTAACCTTCAATACATTTTTTACCCCTTCCGCAAATTGATGCAACAGGTACTTGGCATTGCTGCCTTTGATTTCCTCGAAGTTACCGTGGACCAATACCGACTGCCAGTTACTGTTCGAGATGATTTCCTCCACCTGCAATGAAACCGATCCATTATGGCGCATGGCGTTGATTTTATGCCCTTCTTCGGAATAGCTGATGATCGTATTGTCGGCTTGATTGTAATAAAATGTTATGGGTATAACATGAGGGTCACCTTGTGAAATGAATCCCAAATGTCCGATATAGTTGTTCTTCAGAAGTCGAATGCATTCGCTCGATGTTAGATCTGTCATGTTTACAATGGTTTTTTAATTATTGATTCATGTTTATCCACGGGTTTTCCGTTAAAATTTCAAAGCCTATTGTAGTTTTCCAAGGCGAACACACCGTTCGTTCACTAATTGAAATCATCGCTGCCAGCTGATCAGATTATCTTCCAAAGGCACCGATATGCCCCCATAACGGGGTATGATCCTTGCCGTATAATCCCTCGACGGCCTTTGGGTCTTTACTTGGGTACGGTAAATATATTCCCCTTTTAGTTGTCGGGGGTCGCCTTTCATCCCCAAAACCTCTGCATGGCCACCATCAACGCCATCGGCAAAGAGTTGCACCAATATGTTTTCGGGGTTTATGGTGCCCAAGAAAATGGGAATTTGAAACCGGAAACCGCCGCCTTCTTCTTTAACCTGTGGTTCCCCGAAACGAAGTTGCCCCCATCCGCTTGCCAGGTCCTTTCCCATGTCTGTAATTTTTTTTCCCAACAGACCCTTTTTTGCAGCCCTTTTTTTGAAGTTGGTGGTCGCGGGCAGATAGTAATGTTCCGTATATTCCCTCACCGTCCTGTTCGATGAAAATCGGGGCGTCAGGGATTTCATGCTATTCCTCATTTTTATGATCCATTGTGGGGGCAGCCCATTTGCATCTCGCTCATAAAATGTAGGTACCACTTCTTTTTCCAAAAGGCTATATAACGATTCTGCCTCGGCATGGTCCCAAGAAGGGTCGTTTCCGTGTTCCCTTCCGTCGCCCAATGCCCAGCCTACCTCCGGACTATAGGCCTCGGCCCACCATCCGTCCAATTCCGATACATTGATGCCGCCGTTGACCAGCACCTTCATACCACTTGTACCGCAGGCTTCCCAGGGTCTTCTTGGGGTATTGATCCAAACATCTGCACCTTGTACCAATTGTTCGGTGAGCAGCATATCACAATCGCTCAAAAATACGACATGGCGGTATACATTATATTGCTGAATAAATTGCACCCACTGCCGTATCAGATCCTTGCTTACTTCATCGAAGGGCGGTGCTTTTCCGGCAAGCACCAGCTGTACCGGACGTTCGGGGTTCGTGAGCAGGCGTACCAAGCGTTCCCGATCATACAAAAGCAAGGTGGGCCTTTTATAGGGCACAAAACGTCGCGCGAATCCCAAGGTCAAGGTATTGGGGTCAAAAACATCTTTTGCCAAATCGGCCAGATTTTGTCGTTCCCCGAAGTACATCGATTGGTTTTCCAGTCGCCGACGGACATAATTGACCAATTTGCCCCTTGAATCGTTTCGAAGCTGCCAGAGGTCTGTGTCAGACACTTCGAAAATATCCTCTTCAACAGAGGCCAGATCGCCGCGCCATCTTTCCTTACCGCAGGCTTTTGTCCAGATTTCATCCGCAAATTCCGAATCCCATGCGGGCATATGTACCCCATTGGTCACGTAGCCCACGGGCACCTCCGGAATAGGCCATCTGGGAAACAGGCTTGCGAACAGATTGCGGCTTACCGCACCGTGCAACCTACTCACCCCGTTTACGGTCCCGCTTCCGCGAATGGCCAGTAAGGCCATTTTAAAACCCTCGGAAAAATCAAGGGGATTCTCCCTACCCAAAGCCATGAGTTCATCGAAATGGATACCCAATTCATTTTTTGCATAGGTTGAAAAGAACCGCCACATCAGGGAAGGGTGAAAATGGTCGAATCCCGCCGCAACGGCGGTATGGGTGGTGAACACGTTGCCTGCCCGCGTCACGGTCAGGGCAGTTTCAAAAGAGACGCCCGTTTCTTTCATAAAGTCATTGGCGCGTTCCAAAATCAGAAATGCGGCATGACCTTCGTTCAAATGGCAAACTTCCGGTTTGATATCCAGTGCGCGCAGTAATTTCCATCCACCTATACCAAGAATGACCTCTTGTTGGATACGAAGATCGGATCCCCCCCCATATACCTCACTGGTTATGCCACGGTCAATCGGCAAATTTGAAGGGTCATTGCTATCCAGTAAATAGAGCTTGACCCGCCCAACCTGTACCTGCCAGGTGCGAAGCCATACGGTATGATCGGAAATCATGATTTTTAACCGAAGCCACTCCCCATTGGGAAGCCGCAAAGGGGTTACCGGCAGCTGCCCGGGGTCGTTGTATGGAAAATATGCCTGCTGTGAGCCATGTCGATCGATCACCTGCCTAAAATAACCTTGCTGATACAGTATGCCTATGGCCACCACGGGTACCCCCAGATCACTGGCCGATTTCAACTGGTCCCCGGCGACATTGCCCAAGCCACCTACATATATGGGCAAGGCCTCGCTCAACATGAACTCCATACTGAAATATGCGACACAGCCCAAATCGGATTTGGGATGGTTCTCTTGAAACCAGGTGGTATCTGAAAAGGATTTTGCCTTTAAATCCAAGATTTCATCAACCTTTTTCTGAAATGTCGGATCCGCGAGCTGCTCGATCAAACGATCATGGGCTACATTTTGAAGTACGATCCATGGATTATGGGTTTCCATCCATAGGTCCGGATCGAGCCTATACCATATTTCATCCACGGCATGACTCCAAGACCATTGCATATCGAGCGCGAGTTCCGCGAGGGATTCAACGCCTTCGATATCCAATGGTAGAAAACCGTATAGCTGATTGTTGCCCATTGGTATTTCCATAATTATCTAGCGCCTCTCAAATTTTTGGTTTGAGGAATGCAGCGATTACCTCAACTTCGAAGGGGTAGCGGCTATCAAAGATAAATGGAAGGAATACCTTTGTTGATGACCAAAATCATATGGGCAGAAAATGTAGCATATTTCCCGGGGTTATCAAAGTGGAAGGGAGAACAGCACAAGAAGGGTCACCTTGAAGAAGGTAGCCGATCCTTTAAAAAATACTCTATTGTTGGGCCATTTCAAGGTTTATCATCATTTCGACCTCATCGCCCACAGGGGCCCTGTCAGCGCCTACATTAAAATCGTGGCGGTTGAGTGTCCCGGTAAGTTTTAGGCCTGCTTTCAGTTTTTGGCTTCGCTGATCGGTGATGATGCCATTGAGTTTACCGGCAAGTTTTACGGGCTTCGTAATGCCGTGCATGTTGAGATCGCCTGTAAGGACAAATGTATTGTCCCCGGTCTTTTCATAGG
>JBATHI010000433.1:0-3233 GCA_049666645.1 Flavobacteriaceae bacterium
GGCCATAAATGGGTTATTTACTCATAGCGGGTTATGGTACCCTAACCAAAAAAAGTACCTTACGTATGCAGCGATTTAAAATCTTCGCAGGAACATCAATTGTACTTATTGCACTTTTGACCCTGACCATTAGTGTCAGTAAGCCCATATCCATTACAGGGTCGGAAAAGATAATTTCAATCGACACCTCCAAAAAAGAGCGGGCAGATCTTGAAGAAGTATTGCTTTATCAATTGCGGCAACAAGAACTGAATACCGCCGTAAAGGCGTATTTTGATAAGGCCATTGCCTCAGGAGACATAGTGGGGGCAGGGGTGAGCATCGTGAAAGGGGATTCGATCGTGATTTCCGAAGGATTCGGCAAAAGAAACATCGATACCGATCAGGCAGTCGATGATCAAACCATATTCAGGCTTGGGTCCCTGTCAAAAGGATTTACAGGAATCTTGGCGGTTAACATCGTAAACGAAGGCAAATTACATTGGGATGATAAGGTAAGGGACCAGATCCCTGGATTTCAGTTGGGAGACAGCGATAATACCGATAAGATCACCTTGGCCAATTTGTTGTCACACACCGCTGGGGCGCCCTACCATAGCTTTACCAACCTGATCGAAGCCGGCTTACCCCTTTCCGATATTGCCGAACGCTTTAAAGAAGTACGGCCAATTGGCAATCCCGGGGCTATTTACAGTTATCAGAACGCGCTGTTCGCCCTTTCCGCCGAAATGATAACCAACGCAACAGGCATGGAGATCACCAAATCTCTGGAAGACAGGTTTTTTAAACCCCTGGGGATGTGCGCTACCACTATAGATTATGGATCTCTCGAACAGAATGAAAATATAGCCCTTCCCCATTCGAAAGGGCAAAACGGATGGAGGTCCAAAAAACTTAACGACCATTATTTTAACGCCATTGCGGCCGGGGGTATCAGTGCCAGTTCCATGGATATGGGAAAATGGATGCGGTTCATTCTCGGGCACAACCCGGAGATCATGAGTAGGTCATCCTTGGAAAAAGCTTTTACGCCAATGATCGAAATTAAAGGGCGCAGTAAATATTATCAGCGATGGCCAGGGCATATTTCCTCCCATTACGGTTTCGGATGGAGGATACATAAATACGTTGATGCGGCTACCGATCAAGAACAAACCATTTGGCACCACGGGGGAAGCGTAAATAATTACCGAAATGAAATTGCGGTGTACCCTGAAGCCGATATCGGTATATGTGTGCTATTGAACAGTCATTCCAGACTGGCAAAAACAGTGGTGCCCGACCTATATAAAATCATTCAAAGGGTGTATCGGCCGACCACGATCCATATTGCCTCTAGAAACATTCCTGAAACCATCCCACCTCTTTAGGCAGGCCTTGTGGGATAAGTTCCCTTGTTCACCCTCAACGCAAATGAAGACTTTTCAAAGTAGGTATATGATGGCACTTTTGGTGAACAAAAGCCTTACCTCAAATACCGAACTGTTATTTGGTTAGTGTTACGATGGCCTCTGCCGTGACCAGAACGTCCGGTGTTGCAGGGTCATTATCCACATCTATCAAAATATCGTCCCCAAGTGTGGCATTCCATGTATCTGAGGTAATGGCATTGATGGTAATAATAATTAAATCCGGATTCGGACCTTCGAAAAGGGTCAAGATTCTTTCGTCCGCGGTTAAGCTCCATGTGCCGCTATCGGAACCACCTTCGAAGTTGGAAGCATAGGTATGATCTGCATTTATGGTTAGTGAACCCGTAACTTCAGCGGCCAGTGCGGCTTCAATGAGTCCAAATTGAGTTTCGCCCTCCGTTGGTGTTAGTCCGACCACATCAATGAGATAGTCGATCACCGAACGGTCACCCACTGAAGTGTTTATAATCAACGACACGGTGGTCCAGGTGCCAATCAACAGCGCAGCTGTTCCTGGTTCATCGGGGCAATCGTTGGCATTGGTATCGTCACAATCGGTAGCACTGCAGATATTGTCGATATCAAAGAGGCCATCCCCATCCATGTCCACGGCATCTCCGTGTTTACGATGGGCTGGAAGCGCATTGCCATTCACATTGATGATCTTTCCATTGTGGCAAACGTCAACCTTTGCGGATTTGCCCTTGCCACTAACGCTGGTCAACGTATTTTCTGTCGGATCCTGTTCTTTATCGCATCCCACGAGAAAAAGCAACAATAACATGGTGAACAATATCCTTTTCATATGTTCTAGTTTTTAGTACTATAATTTAAAAATAATTTTGGAGAAAATCAAGGTGATAAGGAGACGACCAAGGAAATGCAGATTGCCATGCCTCAATAATTTCATTTAAGTGATTACGATGCATGGCTTGGATTTCCTTGCCCTGAATGGATTGCCTTGAAATTCTTTTTGAAATTGGCCACTTAACCTTTGAAAAGCCTTCAAGCAGAAAAGGCGAGGGGAGCGTGGCGGTACGACCACGGGTCACCGCAACGTGTACGTTGCAGACGCAACGCTTCGAAGGCCTTGAATATGTGCATACAATGCCCAGATGAACAGCAAACAGATCAGGAAATACGGTCATCTCGATGAGACCTCAAAAAATCCCTTGAAGAATGCCATGGAACGGCTCAACCTATCTGCCTGTGCCCATGACAGGATCTTAAAAGTGGCACGTACCATTGCCGATCCGGAACATGTTGGAGCCATCAAAGCTACCCATATTGCGAAAGCCATTCAATATCGAAGTGTGGATCGGGAAGGGTGGTTGGGATAGTAGAGGTTCGAATTACGAAATATGAAGTACGAAATAAGAATTTTGGGAAGGAATATATTTTTTGAAGCAAAATACAGCTATGCAAGACCTAAAACTCAGAACAAAAAAATTCGTAATAGAAGCATGGAAGTTTTGTTCCCAAGTCCCAAAATCAAGAGAATTTAATGCTTGGGCAAGGCAATTAATAGGTTGTTCCAGTTCGGTAGGCGCCAACTATAGGTCAGCCTCCCGCTAGCGTGGGATTTCTTCTGCTTAAAAAGGTCCTTTACCCATGATCTTATCTTGTACTATGTCCTATTCTACCTCAATAAAAAGTATATTTTCGGCAATATTATCATGCGATAAAGATCCTTCGGTAAGTAATTAATGGCATTGGGACAAAAACTCTTTGTATTGGTCCTTTTTTTACAATAATACAATTTATTTAAGGCTACTTTAAAGAACAAACAGCAAGTAAAACAATTCTCCCACATGTTACGAT
>JBATHI010000434.1:0-8124 GCA_049666645.1 Flavobacteriaceae bacterium
GACTCATTTTGGGCAACCATCGGTTGGACGCAGACCAATAAACAAGCCAGTAAAAGTATCTTCCGTTTCATAAGGCCACACAAGATAGGGTTACTTTTCCGCGAAACATGACAAACCCTTCGCGCATTTGCGATAAACTTTGATTTACAACACTCAAAATACAAACATTATTCCAAAAAGCACTGAATTCAAAAGGTTTATGCTTGGCGGTTCACTTTTGATACGCCGCTCAAAGCATTTACTCATGTTTTCCGATCAAGGAAAAATCGAGATGGCGTTTCACCAAATCGGTGCTCTTTACCATTACCACAACCTCGTCGCCAAGGGTGTAGGTTTTTTTGGTTCGTTCCCCAACTATGGCATATTGCTTCTCATCAAAGATATAATAATCACCTTTTACATCCCGGATGCGTACCATGCCCTCACATTTGTTCTCAATGATCTCAACATAGATTCCCCATTCGGTCACCCCTGAAATAACACCTACAAACTCCCTGTCTTGATGATCTTGCATGAACTTGATCTGCATATATTTTACAGAATCGCGCTCGGCATTGGCAGCTAGATTTTCCATATCGGATGAATGCTTGCATTTCTGTTCGTAAAGATCCGCTTGGGGCGATTTTCCTTCATCGAGGTAATTTTGCAACAAACGGTGAACCATTACATCGGGATACCTTCGAATCGGTGATGTAAAGTGGGTATAATAATCGAATGCGAGTCCGTAATGCCCTATATTTTCGGTAGTATAGATCGCTTTGCTCATGCTGCGAATCGCCAGGGTATCTACCAAATTTTGTTCTTTTTGTCCTTTTACATCCTCCAATAGCCGGTTCAGCGAAGCACTGATCGATTTTTTGTCCTTAAAATCGAGTTTATGTCCGAATCTGGAAATGATGGCATTCAACGCCTGGAGTTTTTCTTCATTGGGATTGTCGTGTATCCGGTAAACAAAGGTCTTCTTTGGTTTTTGTTTACCGATGAACTCGGCCACCTTCTGATTGGCCAGCAGCATAAACTCCTCAATCAATTTGTTGGCATCCTTGGCCTCCTTGAAGTACACGCTTTCAGGTTCGCTTTTATCGTTCAAATTAAAACGCACCTCTACCTTGTCAAAAGAAATGGCCCCTTGTTTCATGCGTCTTTCCCTCATTATTTTGGCAAGACGATCCATAGTGAGCGTGGCTTCCACGATTTCCTTTCCCACGGTAAAAGCTGCTCCCCTGATGGATATCTCGGACGGAATGTTCCCATTTTTGTTCTCGATGATATGCTGGGCCTCCTCGTACGCAAATCGCTCATTGGAGTTGATGACCGTTCTTCCAAACCATTGCTGCTTCACGCCGGCATTTTGATCTAATTCAAAAATGGCCGAAAAAGTGTATTTTTCCTCATTGGGCCTTAGTGAACATACATTATTGGACAAGACTTCCGGCAGCATGGGTACTACCCTGTCTACCAAATAAACGGATGTGGCACGGTTGTAGGCCTCATCATCGAGCAGGGTGTCGGTTTTTAGATAATGCGACACATCGGCAATATGAATTCCTATCGCATAATTTCCATTTTCCAATACCTCAAAAGAGAGGGCATCGTCAAAATCCTTGGCATCTTTTGGATCTATGGTAAATGTCAAAACAGATCGCATGTCCCTGCGTTTTGCAATTTCCTCTGCCGTGATACGTATGTCAAGCTTATCCGCAAAACGCTCCACCTCAGGAGGAAATTGGTAGGGAAGCCCATATTCCGCCAATATGGAATGTATTTCGGTATCATGTTCCCCAGGTTTGCCAAGTACTTCTGTAATGATCCCAAAGGGTGAATCGGCCTTATCTGGCCATTCGGTTATCTCAACGATGACCTTGTCGCCATCCTTCGCGTTTCCGATATTGATTTTGGAGACAAAAACATCGGTATACATTCTGAAATCGGAGGGCTTTACAAACGCAAAATTCTTTTGCATTTGCAAAATACCGACGAAACTATTTTTATTGCGCTCGATGATCTTGGTGATTTCCCCTTCCAATTTTTTACCCTGGCGACTGGGATAGACGTAGACTTCCACCGTGTCTTTGTGAAAGGCCTTGTTTAATTTATTAAAGGGGACGAAGATATCATCATCCATACCTTCAACGACAATATAAGCATTACCGCGACCTGTAATGTCAACTGTTCCTGTGTGGTGGGTTTTAACTGCACCAGCCGCTTTGTAATTTCCGCGACTTTCCTCCAAAATCCTTTTTTTCTCCTTCAATTCTACCAGTCTTTTGATCAACTGGTTCCTATCCTGGGCATCGGTAACTCCTATTTGTGCTGCTATTTGCTTATAATTAAAGGCTTTTTTCGGCTCCTTTTCAAGAACCGTAAAAATGCCTTTGGTAATTTCATTGTTTCTATGGTTTTTTGCCTTCTTCTTTTTCTTCGACATTAAATATTTATTTGGGCGCAAAATTACGAATTATAATCCATTGGCATAGAATACACTATTATCTAACAAAAAAGAACAAATGAAATTGTTATCAACACTATAATTTTAATCATTATCTTTTTGTTGAAATGAAATATTAAAATGGTGATGATGATGGGGTGTTGACAGCAGGGATAAAAAATGTACGTATTACTTGTTATGAACCAGCACTTATTTTTGTTGACAAAATTTACAATAGGGTTATACTTGATTTTGAAGTGGTTAAACCCTTTATCAAGATAAGTTGATAACCTCTTTCAACACTAAATTATTGATAAGTTAAAGTTAAATCATTGTTAACCCAAGTTGTTTTTGTTTTGATAACCCGCTATTAAAATTAGAGAAGTAAATTTTTTGATTCGGTCTGGGTTTTGTAATACAATTTTATCACCCCAACCACAAGGACAAGTAATATATTTTTTTAAGTCGCTTATCAACAATCGTTCAACTTATTAAAATAGGAAATGAACGTGCAACCATAGGTTAAGTTCAAAACCGCGGTTAACCGGGATCGGCATGACCTATGAACCGCAACAATTCGTATTTTTGTGTTTCTAATCCATAAAATCATTTCATCATGAAAATTGCGATAGGAAACGACCATGCGGGAACGGAGTATAAATTGGCCGTCATGGGACTTTTAAAATCGATGGGCATTGAAGTGGCCAATTATGGAACGGACGGATCCGATAGCGTTGATTACCCTGATTTTGTCCACCCTGTGGCCAAGGACGTGGGTGGAGGGAAAGTCAAATACGGCATTATCATATGTGGTAGTGGCAATGGTGCCTCCATGACGGCCAACAAGCACCAGAAAGTGCGATGCGCCCTTTGTTGGAACAAGGAGATCGTGGCTTTGGCCAGGGAACATAACGATGCCAATATTTTGAGTCTGCCGGCGCGGTTCATTTCGCTGCCGCAAGCGCTGGACATGGTCAGAACTTTTCTGGAAACCGAATTTTCGGGAGGTAGGCACGAACGACGCATCGAAAAGATACCCTGTATTTAAAAAACCAAGGGAAACCAGATTGTGATTACCGCTTAGACCATAGCCCTGAATGATCAAAATAGAAACCAAAACCTTTCAAGAACTGAGCACCGATGAGCTGTATTCGATCTTACAACTAAGGAGCGCGATTTTTGTGGTGGAACAAGATTGTGTGTACCAAGATTTGGACGGTAAGGACGCCTTGGCGATCCATGTTTTGGGAAAAAAGGAAGGCGAGCTGGTGGCCTACACCAGAATATTTGCCCCAGGGGCATATTTTAAAGAAGCGAGCATCGGAAGGGTAGCGGTCAAAAAGCAGGAGCGACAGTTCGGCTATGGTAGGGAAATCATGCTGGCATCGATCAAAGCCGTTCAGGATTATTTTCAAGAATCAAAGATCCATTTGTCGGCACAAACCTATTTGACCCAATTTTACCAATCCCTTGGATTCGTCGCCCATGGGGAAACTTACCTGGAAGATGATATCCCCCATATTGCCATGTTCAAAACCAAATAAAAGGGATTTGCCTATATCTTGATGGGTTTTTTGTTGCCCAGATTCAAGTCTTCCAGCATGGTATCGGTAAATTTATAATGCCCTTTGGTGGTGATGATTCGAAACCCATGCGAATTCATTCTACTGATCGTGTCCAAAAAAAGCCATTTCGTTTTTAAAAGCTTTGGCTTTTCAGATTTCAAACTGATTTCAAAATAATATTTCTTGCCATTTTTATAAGCTACTATATCGGGCGTAACGTGGGTCTTGCTTTGTTTTCTTAAATACGATTTTGGAGATTCGTAACCTTCCATGTCAGCTTTGATGTCTTCAAATCCAGAGGATTCCAAATGCTGAATGGACTTTGCCAAAAACGCTCCGTTTTCTTGTTTTTCAATTTTTACCATAACCAACAAGATACACTTAAAAAGCAGATATCCAAATTATTTCGCCTGATTAACAAAGGTTTGTGAGTAATTCGAGCGCAAAAAAGGGTTTAAGAACCGAAATTTTTTGAGCTGCATTTCAGGCTTTGAATCGATATAGCGCAGCCCCTATTTTTTCAACGACGCCCACCACCAAGGCATTGCCCATGAAAAAAGCCCTTTTTCGATCACTTACACCGTTGAGTTTGGTGTGGTTATCAGGGAACATGTTGAGCCGTTCAAGCTCGACGGGCGTCAAACGCCTGAGTCCGTTTTTTGTTTGCACCACATGTTTGAATCGGGATGCCGATCTGCCCCCCTCACCGGTAATGATGGTCCTTGAGGCCTTATCCAAGGCATCCGGAAAAACCATTTTCCCTTCGGCATAACGGTATTCAAATCCGTTTTTTTTGGAGTTTCGCACTTCTTTTTTAGCCCCTTTGAGATAGGTCCATTTTGAAAGATCTTGCGGACTTAGGTAAAAGTCGTCCGTTGCTTCACCATTTTGCAGCACATCGCCCAAAACCTTCCGCTTGCCATTGTATTTTGGCAGTGTTTTACAGGTATATGCCTTTCCGTCGATAAAAACGCCCGTATTTAAAAACGGTGACAGCCCCGCTTTCGCATTGAAGCGCCGAGAAAGGGTTACCAAGTCTTCTTGTAGATCAAAAGTTTTGATCCCTAAGGTCGCATCCACTACCGGGAACGCTCGGGCAAGAACACCTGATGCAAGCATCCAGTCGGTTTTGTCGGTGTTAAGCAGGGAACCATGGATTTTCGAACCAAGGTGATAAGCAAGGAAAAAGACACGCTTTCTTCGCTGTGGCATACCATAATCTGCGGCGTTGATCACGCGCCATTCCACTGCATACCCCAAGTCGGAAAGACTTTTTAAAATGATGGCAAAATCCCTACCCCTTTGTGTAGCGGGGGATTTTAAAAGGCGGTCAACATTTTCAAGCAACAAATATTTAGGCCTCGATTTCTTTTCGGAGAGTATTCTGTGGACAGACCACCACAGCACCCCCTTTTTACCGATAAGTCCTTTGGCATTCTGCAGGGTACTGGCCACGGAGTAATCTTGACAGGGAAAGCCCCCTACCAAAAGATCGGCATCGGGTATTTCGGAGGTGGGTACTTCCGAAATATCACGGTTACAGTGGTTGTTGGGCCCGAATCGCGCTTCATAGACCTCGGAGGCATGCTGGTTTTTGGTTGACGGCTCCCATTGGTTGCTCCATACCACCTTGTAATGCCCGGTTCGTTCGAGCCCTAAACGAAAACCGCCCACGCCTGCGAAAAGTTCTATAACTTTGAGTTTGTCCATTGAGGACCAAAATTACATAATTCCCATAAGGAACAAGTACCATTAATCGATTTCTAAAATGATCAAGAAACCGCTAGCTATCGCAATGATGTTTGACATAGCCATATTTTCTGGAGGTGCAGGCGGAGCTATTTTTTCCCAAACACCAGGTCCAAGTGCGCCTCATCCGGCCTTCGTTGTTTACTGAGCAGACTCACCAGTAGGTAGGTCAGCATGGAAAAAACAAAGGCCGGAATCACTTCATGGACGTCCTTTAATCCTTCAAATTCAAACCTGAAACCAAAACGCCAGACCACATTGACCACCATGCCCACGACCATGGAAGCCATGGCACCAAGGTCGGTTCCCCATTTCAGATAGAGTCCGCCAAAAATCGCAGGAAAAAAACTTGCCGCGAACACGGCGCCCGCGAAGGCGGTAAGTTCTACGATTCCCGCCATGGGGTAGAGCGTCATCACAAATACGATCAAACAATAAACACCCATGAACCACTTGGTACGTTGAATAATTTTTGAATCGGGCATGGGCCGTACCACGTGCCAAATATCTTTTACAAAAGCGGTTCCTATGATGATGATTACCGACGCAAGGGAAGACATCCCCGCCGCGAACAATCCCGCCACACAGATACCGTTCACCCATTTGTTATCGAATTTGTCGAGCATGAACCCGATCACTTCGTCGGTGTTGTGGATCAGGTATGCCGCCTCATCGGGCGTGGCCATACCGTGCACCAAGGCACCCAATCCCATGACACAAACCAGGGATACCCCTAAAAATATCGGGGTCCAAATTATCGCAAAGCGCATGCTTTTTGCATTGTTGATCGAATAAAAACGGATGAGGTTCTTCGGTTCCGATATCTGTTTCATTCCAACGGAGAGCCCTATCCCTAAAATATAAAGGAAGGAAACCAGTTCCCCGAAGGTGACCAATCCTGATCGGATCGGCCGTCCCGCCCGGGTCAAATGATCTGTGGTACGTATCGTCTCCCACAAATTATCGACCCCTCCCGTGTACATGAACGGAATGGCGAGCATCAACATGGCCACCCCGAACATGATGATGCCCTGTATCGCATCGGTCCAGAGCACACTGTACATGCCCCCTGAAATGGTATAGGCGCATGTGATCGCTATGATGGCGAAGGCCCCATATTCATAGGGAATATCGAGAACGGAGGTCAGCACATGGGCACAGCCTTTGGCTATGCCGATCATGTACCATAGGGTGGCGAACAAAATTATGACGGCAGAGAGCACCCTGATGCTTTTTGCCAAATTGCTCTTGTATCTGAGATGAAAGTAATCGGGAATGGTAAAGGATTTTAGTCGGGCCGTCTGGAACCTCATTTTTGGCCCCAACAACTGCCAGGAGATGATACAGAACAAGGTCCAGATAAAGCCCATCCAGGCCCAGGAGAGGCCATATTGAAAGGAAAGGCCGGCCTGCCCGATATAGGTGTTCGTGCTGGCGGAGGTCGAGAAAAAGGCCAAGGAAATGACCCATCCGGGAATCTCCCGCTTGGCCACGTAGTAACCTTCCACGCCTTCCGCGGCCTTTTTTTTGAAATACCAGCCTACATAAAGGCATCCGCCCACATAGATCGTGGTCAGGATCAAGGTCACATAGTGGGCTTCAAAATACGCCATCAATGCTCGGGCCGATGATCTTGTTCATCGACGGTGATGTCGCGTTTCAACACCAGGACGGCATTTAAAATGATCAAGACGATGATGCCCAAATAGGGGAATAGCGTTAAAAAATCCATTGGCCTGTTTTCAGTTTGTGTTTAGTTTTTCTAATCCTTAAGCCGATTCTTTGTTCAGGGAATCCTACACTTGGAAAAGAACTCTTTCGTCTTCGGGCTTTAAAATTGGTTTTTGACTTCGTTTTTGGTCACTTTGCCCAACACATTTCGGGGCAAGCTTGTTTTAAAGATATATTTTCTTGGGATTTTATAGGAGGGCAGATGTGCTTTTAACCATTCCGATAGCGCGATTCCCTGAATATCCGGTTCCTGGGTCACAATGCAGGCCGCAACGATTTCTCCCCATTCCTCATCGGGAAGCCCCACTACGGCACAATCATCGACCGCGGTATGTCCGCGGAGCACATCCTCGATTTCCAGGGCGGAAATCTTGTACCCGCCCGACTTGATGATATCTACGCTATCCCTCCCCAAAATTTTGTACAATCCGTTGTTGTTCATGGCAATATCGCCGGTCTTGAACCAACCGTCGTGGGTAAAAGCATTTTTTGTAGCTTCAGTCTTGCCCCAATATTCCTTAAATACGCTCGGCCCTTTAATCTGAATTTCCCCCGCTTCATTTTGCCCCACAGGATGATGTTCGCTGTTCACCAACCGCGCTTGTACGCTTGGCAAAGGGAGGCCCACATGTCCGGGTCTGCGTTCCCCTA
>JBATHI010000435.1:0-5236 GCA_049666645.1 Flavobacteriaceae bacterium
CCACGGGCCTTTACCTTTTCGCTGATGAAACGAAGCTCCTCGTCAGTAGATTCATAAGGCAAATGGAAACTCTTGAAGGCGACATCCTTCAGGTTCAATCTTTGCATGATTTCCAGGACTTCATCAAGGCTGTATTTTCTAAGGGTGTAGGAAGCCAGTCCGAGTGTGAGTGGGTCTGCTTCGTAAACATGGCCTTCCGTTGGGCCCAGTGCCTTGAAGGAGGCGGTGCCGGCGGCCACGGCCCCTAGTGCAAGGGACTTGATAAAGTGTTTTCTGTTCATTTCCATATTTTGCGATTTTTGGCACAATTACAATCAATATTAACGGGTTGTCCTATACCAATTTCCATTTTTTTCTCGGTTTACGCGACAACATTTTGTTGGCTTCCGCATCTCCTTTACATTTTTCTTTGATCGGGTCCCAATCCAATTTTCTGCCCAACCGCCACGAGATTAGGCCAAGGTGCATGGGCAAGGTCATCGTTCTTGCATATTGCAGGTTCGATTCGGCAGGCTTGCGCGATTTGACACTGTCTACAAAGTTCTGTTGGTGCCCGGGTGACCGGACGATGGTCTTGGGCACCTCCACAAGATCGGTCAGTGTTTCCCCGTTGATGGTGATCCCCCTTGTTTCGTAATCACAGATCAAAGTGCCCTTGTCCCCTTCAAAATAGGCGCCGATGCCGCGTTCCGCTGCCCCTGGCACCTCGGGAGGGTCGGTGGTCCAATAAATTTTCAGACCTTCGAACTCATAATCGACCTCGATCCATTTTGGCGTATCGGTGATGCCATCGGCCTTTTCACCACGGGCGACCACCGTTTTAAGGCCTTTGGGCTGAAGCGCCCAGAAAGCTACATCGGCGATATGGCACCAAAAATCCGCAAAGATGCCCCCGGAATAATCCAGAAAATAGCGGTAGTTAATATGGCATTTTTCAGGAATGTAATCGACAAAAGGCGCCGTTCCCAACCACATATCCCAATCAAGCGTTTTGGGCACGGGCCGAACTTTGGGGTTTCCCAGATCGGGTGGGGAACCGGTCTTCCAGAGCCGAACCGTATGCACTTTGCCGATCATCCCGGATTGCAACAGTTCGATGACCCTGTGGTAATTATCGGTGGCATGGATCTGGGTGCCCAATTGAAAAATACGTTGGTGCTTCTCCAGGTTCCGGAGCATCATCTGCCCTTCCTTCACGTCATACGATAGCGGTTTTTCGCCATAAACATCCTTGCCGGCCTGAAAGGCGAGGGCCGCGATCTGGGCGTGCCAATGATCTGGGGTGGCACAGGTGATGGCATCGATATCGTTGCGGTCGAGGATGTTGCGAAAATCCTTGTAGCCTGCCACTTTTTTTCCGGGCTGTAGGGTTTCCATGGCCTTAAGGCTACTGGCCAAGTGAAGTTCGTCCAAATCGCACAGCGCCACCACTTCCACTTCCGGAAGGGCCGAAAACCATTTCATATGGTTGTTGCCCATGCCCCCGACCCCGATATGTGCAACCCGAAGACGGTCACTGGGGGCTACCTTGCCGTAGAGATTGGGCAATAAGGTCAATCCAAGAAGGCCCAGGCCACTTTTTTGTACGAATTCCCTACGGTTCTGATTTTTTGGTTTCATGATGGTTGGAATAAAATAGGGTTATTATTTGTATTGCTTATCCTCGGATGTTCCTGTACCGTAGCACATTGCCTTGCCCAGGATTCAAGGTTTTGCAGCTGTAATACAATAGGCCGATGTCTCCGGCCATCAAGGTTCTTGCCGTTGCAGAGCCGCCTGAAGCTGGTTTCCACAATTTTTGGGATACTTCCATAACCTGAACTTCGGAGGGTGAATAAGCTGAAGGTCAATGCATGCATTGCGGGAATTGTTTTTATATCTGGTTCAATGCTTTTACCTTGCTTTCAACCACTTTCAGGCAATGATTCCCAAAGGCGCTGTTTCTTGCCAATTGCCCCTTGTGAAATCCGGAAATGCCTGGGGTGCACCTCCAGTGGCCACCGATTTCTCGCTTAAAGGCGCCACGGCGCTCCAATAACAGCCTTCATATACGTTCTGGTCGAGGGGCTGGCCATTCTGCAAGCATTCCACTATTCTGTACATCATCATCCCATCCATTCCGCCATGGCCGCTTTCCTTGGTTTTTTCATTGAGTCGTTTATAAAGGGGATGATCGTATTTTTCATAAAGCAACGCCAACTGTTCCCCGTGTACCCAGTTATGATGGTCTTCTGTTGCCCCTTTCACCCCGCCTTCCAAGGCGACCCTGGTGGGAAACCCGGCCAGAATGCCTTTGGTGCCTTGAATAAGGTTGAGACGGGTATAGGGCCTCGGACTGGTTTCATCCCATTGTACCATGATGGTACGGCCCAAGACCGTTTTGATGATCGAAGTATTGAGATCACCGCCCTTATATTGAAGCTGGTTCCATTGATGTTCGGGAGGATAGTTTTTTTCAGCATAGGCCTTTCTGCCCAAAGCAGGTGTGGAAAATGAAACGATACTTCCGAAATTATCTTCATTTCGGGCCAGGTTCATATATTGGGCAACGGGCCCAAGCCCATGGGTAGGGTAAAGATTTCCATTCCTTTGGGCATAATGATAGGTTCGCCAAGAGCCCGTGCCCCGCTCCTGATCCTCCATTTGCCCCCTCAGTTCATGGATATAGGCGGCCTCCCCATGCAACAAATCCCCTATGACCCCTTGGCGTACCATGTTCAAAAACATCAATTCGTCACGGTCGTAGTTGACGTTTTCCATCATCATACAATGCTTGCGGGTTTCTTCGGAGGCATCTATAATGGCCCACATTTCTTCCAAAGTAACCGCAATGGGCACCTCCACGAGGGCATGTGCCCCTTTTCTCATGGTTTCGATCGCCATCGGCGCATGGTTTTTCCAATTGGTGGCAATAAAGACCACATCGGGCTTTACCTCTTCCAGCATAGCTTTCCAACGATGCTCATCACCATGGTAAAGGGCTATTTTTTTATGGCGCTGACCTTCCCCGATTTCAGTGGCGACGCTTTCCCATTTTTTGACATTGTCTTCATAAAGATCGCTGATGGCAACGATTTCGGTACCGGGCAAGCTGCCAAAAAATTTGAGGTGACCACCTCCCCTTGAACCGACGCCAATGAATGCGGCCCTTATCGTTTCCAGTTTTGGCGCGGCGTATCCGCCCATGTATTGTTGGGTGATTGGCCGTGACATGTAGGCATTGGCAGGCTGCGCCATAACGGGCCCCATGCCGATTGCGGCCGAGGCCAGCGTGGTCTTTCGGATAAAGTTTCTCCGGTCTATGTTTTTCATCCCAGTTGTTTTAAGTGGCAATTCCCTTCCTCCAACAAACCAAATCGATCCAGATGGGTCGATCCGTTCTTTTATTGCCGGTAAAATAATCGGAATCGGGGTTTTATATTTTCACGGTAAGATAGGAAAAATATGCAAACACGAATCAAGTTCGGTATGGGTGCTCCGTTACACTTTTAAGGAACCTAAAAAGCACGGTATAAAGGAACGTTTCAGCTTGATAAATGGGAACGGCCTGCAGATTTCATATAAAATATGAAATATTTCGAAGTGGGACAATCCTGTGCAAAGTAAAGGTAGCGATTTCCCCGAAGCCCTATCGATGGATGGTCTGTGTGCGGTCAGGGCCTACCGAAACGATTTGGATCGGGACTTGAAGTTCCTTTTCAAGAAAATCGATATAGGCCTGCAGGTTTTTTGGAAATTCCGCCGGCGATGACATCGTGGTCAGGTCTTTTGCCCAACCCTCCATTTCGGAGTAAACGGGGGTCACGTTTTCCGGTTCTATGTTAAAGGGGAGGTGTGTAATGGTTTGCCCTTTGTACTTGTAGGCGGTGCAAACCTTTAATTTTTTAAATCCGCTGAGCACATCGCCCTTCATCATCATGAGGGAGGTGACCCCGTTGATCTGCACGGCATATTTCAAGGCAACGAGATCGAGCCATCCACAGCGTCGTGGCCTGCCGGTGGTGGCCCCGAATTCGTTTCCGACACGGCCCATGGTCGCCCCATCCTCATCAAAGAGTTCGGTAGGGAAGGGGCCGCTGCCCACCCTGGTGGCATAGGCTTTAAAAATGCCGAAAACCTTCCCGATATGGGTAGGGGCAACCCCAAGTCCGGTACAGGCACCTGCAGCGGTGGTATTGCTGGAGGTCACATACGGATAGGTGCCGAAGTCAATGTCGAGCATCGATCCCTGGGCCCCTTCCGCCAATATTTTTTTGCCCGCTTTTTGGGCTTGGTAAAGATATTCCTCGCTATCGATAAAAGTGAGTTTTTTAAGATCTTCGACCGCACTGAAGAAATCTGCCTCGAGATCGCCCAAATCGTATTGCAGGTCCACATCGTAAAAGTCGATCATCGATTCGTGCTTATCGGCCAGTGCCCGGTATTTATCCTGCCAATGGTCGAGTTCAAGATCACCGACGCGCATACCGTTTCGTCCGGTCTTATCCATGTAGGTGGGCCCTATCCCTTTTAAGGTCGACCCGATCTTGGCCTTTCCCTTGGAAGCCTCGGAGGCTGCATCCAACAAACGATGTGTGGGCAGGATCAAATGCGCTTTTCTGGAAATCAGGAGGGTACGCTTAAAATCGATCTTGAATTGCTGAAGATTGTTGATTTCCTTTTTAAAGATCACGGGATCGATTACCACCCCGTTCCCAACGATATTGATGGCGTTTTTGTGGAATATGCCCGATGGTATGGTATGCAACACGTGTTTGATCCCATCGAATTCAAGGGTATGTCCCGCGTTCGGCCCCCCTTGGAATCGGGCAATGATATCGTAATTATCGGTCAGTACGTCAACGATTTTTCCCTTTCCTTCGTCTCCCCATTGTAATCCTAGTAGTAAATCTACCGCCATTGTAAGTTGCTGCTTATCGGTTAGTGTTGCGTTTTTTCTTCTTTTTTGTTGCGGGTACCATAAAAATAGAGCGAGTGGTTACTGATCTTGATATCGAACACCTCCTCGATGGTCTTTTTGATCGATTGGATACGGGGATCGCAAAATTCCATCACTTCTCCGGTATCGGTAAGAATCACATGGTCGTGCTGTCTGTCGAAATAGGTTTTCTCATATTGTGCCTGATTTTTGCCGAATTGGTGCTTCCGCACCAATTTGCACTCCAACAGCTATTCAATGGTATTGTACAGCGTGGCCCGGCTCAACCTATAGTTTTTATTCTTCATGTTGATGTAG
>JBATHI010000436.1:0-1835 GCA_049666645.1 Flavobacteriaceae bacterium
ACCCATTTTAAGGAGCACGGCATCGATATTCCTGGAGAAATCAAGGTAAACTTGGCACAGATGATTTCCAGAAAACAAGCCGTGGTAGACCAAACCTGCGCCGGGGTGAAGTTTTTGATGGATAAAAATAAAATTGACGTCTTCGAGGGAATGGGCAGTTTCAAGGATGCCACCCATGTCAACATAAAAAAAAATGATGGCAAGACCGAGACCATCGAAGCCAAGAACATCATCATAGCAACCGGATCGAAACCGGCAAGTTTGCCTTTTATCAAAATCGATAAGGAAAGGATCATTACCTCAACGGAAGCCCTGAAACTCAAAGAAATCCCCAAGCATCTGATCGTGATCGGAGGCGGGGTGATCGGGCTAGAGCTGGGGCAGGTGTACAAGCGGTTGGGCTCAGAGGTTACCGTAGTGGAATTCATGGATCGCATCATTCCAGGAATGGATGCCGCCTTGTCCAAGGAATTGATGAAGGTGATGAAGAAACAGAAAGTGGCATTCAACCTGTCGCATAAAGTGAAATCCGTGGCACGCAAAGGAAACGAAGTCATTGTAAAGGCAGATAACCAAAAAGGTGAGGAAGTCGTTTTTAAAGGGGATTATTGTTTGGTCTCCGTAGGAAGAAGTCCTTATACCGATGGTTTGAACGTTGAAGCGGCCGGCCTAAAAAAAGACCCAAAAGGAACCATTGCGGTCAATGATCATTTGCAGACCAATGTGCCCAACATCTATGCTATCGGTGACGTGGTACGCGGCGCCATGCTCGCCCATAAAGCCGAAGAGGAAGGAAGTGTAGTGGCGGAAATCATCGCCGGACAAAAGCCCCATATCGATTATAACCTAATTCCCGGGGTCGTATATACCTGGCCAGAAGTGGCCGCCGTGGGCAAAACCGAAGAGGAACTGAAAACAGCAGGGGTCGAATATAAAGTAGGGCAGTTCCCCATGAGGGCATTGGGCCGATCAAGGGCCAGTATGGACCTGGATGGTTTCGTGAAAATTTTGGCCGATAAGAAGACCGATGAGGTTTTGGGGGTCCACATGATCGGAGCCCGTTGTGCCGATTTGATCGCGGAAGCGGTCACAGCGATGGAATTTAGGGCTTCGGCAGAAGACATAGCCCGAATGAGCCACTCCCATCCCACATATGCCGAAGCGGTGAAGGAAGCTGCACTGGCGGCCACGGGAAACAGGGCCCTGCACATTTAGTCCAAAAGATTTACAACTAAAAATCCCATCAATTTATTGGGATTTTTTATTTAAAGTGTTTTATGCGTGCCGTCGCAATAAGGTGGATTAGCGGTTTGCTTGCAGGTACAAAGCCAGGCTTCCTTATCCGTTTCAGCAACAAAACCTAGAGATCCGGGTTTTTCATGGGCCCGATGCGTACCGTCGCAAAAGGGCTGTGTTTCACTATGGCTACAGGTACACCATGCATACCGTTTGTCTTTTTCCAATGTAATGTTAATGGGGGTGTAAGTTGTTTTGCTCATTTATTATAGATTTTTAACGATGGGGAAGATAACCAAATGCAAAGACGATTAACCCTTCACAAGGCCAAAAGAACGCAACAACTTATATATAAGGACCCTTGCGTTATCGATAAGGGAAACCGTCACAAGTTCCATAGTCACCAAAGTAGATTTTACCCGAGCATTCAAAACAGACTTCAGGTATTCTTTGTGGGTTTCGTATTTCAAGGCCGAATAAGCACAGATTACCATAAAGGCCAACGCACCTGGCATTGCAATGGCTGGGTGCAGGGAGTGATCTAAAAAACGATATAGCCCCAGGCCGGTCAAGCTCCCATAAAGAATCATAATATGTAT
>JBATHI010000437.1:0-4593 GCA_049666645.1 Flavobacteriaceae bacterium
CGTTGGAATAACCCTGATGTTGTACTATATGCTCAAATATAAGTTGGGCTGGTTCGATGACATCCTTCCAGATAAGCGAGAATGGTGGTTCGGTATTTCACCGGAAGGTTTTGGAGCCGTGGCGATGCTCGCCAATTTCCTAGTTTCAATTTTGGTGATGCAATTTACGCCTCCCCCTCCGCAGCACGTACAGGATATCGTAGAGGATATCCGCATTCCCAGCGGCGCGAAGGACGCTACCGGGCACTGATATTTTTTTTAATTTTATGGCATAAAGCATAGCTGAGATGAGCAACTATCATATCAAACACCTAGAGGAATATTTTCAAGTTTATCGAAAATCGGTTCGAAATCCCGAGGCTTTTTGGGAGGAAATTGCCGAAGAACACTTCGTGTGGCGCAAAAAATGGGACCAAGTCTTGAAATGGGATTTTAAAAAACCGGAAGTACGATGGTTCGAAGGTGCCAAACTCAATATTACGGAGAACTGCATCGATCGACATATTCCCACCCGAGGTGAAAAGACCGCCATCATTTTTGAACCGAACAACCCCTCTGAGGAGGCACAGCACATTACTTACAGGGAATTGCATGAAAAGGTGTGCCGAATGGCCAATGTACTCAAGGAACACGGCATCAAAAAAGGAGATCGGGTTTGTATTTACTTGCCGATGATCCCGGAATTGGCCATTTCCCTATTGGCGTGCGCCAGGATCGGAGCCATCCATTCCGTTATCTTTGCAGGGTTTTCATCGAATGCCCTCTCCACCCGGATCAACGATTCCGATTGTAAAATGGTGCTCACTTCCGATGGTTCGTACCGTGGATCAAAGACCATAGACCTCAAAGGAATCGTTGATAAAGCGCTTGAAGCATGCCCAGGGGTCAAAACAGTACTGGTCACCAAAAGGATCGACAGTGACATTAAAATGCGCAAGGGTAGGGACAAATGGCTACAACCCCTCTTAGACAATGCCTATGCCGACTGTGTAGCTGAAGTAATGGAGGCCGAAGACCCTCTGTTCATACTTTACACTTCAGGTTCAACGGGCAAACCCAAAGGGATGGTGCATACTACGGCCGGCTATATGATTTACACCGCCTATACCTTTAAAAACATATTCCAGTATAGGGAAAACGATATCTACTGGTGCACTGCCGATATCGGCTGGATCACCGGCCATTCCTATATCGTTTATGGGCCATTGGCCAACGGGGCCACGACCGTGATGTTCGAAGGGGTTCCCTCCTATCCCGATCATGGCCGTTTCTGGGAAGTGGTCGAAAAGCACAAGGTTACACAATTCTATACCGCACCCACCGCCATCAGGGCTCTGGCGAAGGAAAATTTGGAATTTGTCGAGCGATACGACCTTTCAAGCCTGAAAGTATTGGGTTCGGTGGGCGAACCCATCAACGAGGAGGCATGGCACTGGTACAACAACAATGTGGGGAAAAAGAAGAGTCCGATCGTGGATACCTGGTGGCAGACCGAGACCGGGGGTATCATGATTTCTCCGATACCTTATGTGACCCCAACGACGCCCACCTACGCCACCCTCCCATTTATCGGGGTACAACCGGCACTTATGGATGAGAACGGGTCGGAGGTTATGGGCAATCAGGTGGAGGGAAGGTTGTGCATCAAGTTTCCATGGCCCGCGATGGCACGTACCATTTGGGGCGATCACAAACGATATCACGATACTTACTTTTCCGCCTATAAAGACAAATATTTCACCGGGGACGGGGCTTTACGCGATGCCGTAGGCTACTATAGGATTACGGGACGCGTAGATGACGTGATCATCGTTTCCGGCCATAACTTGGGAACCGCACCCATTGAGGATTCCATCAATGAACATCCAGCAGTTGCGGAATCGGCCATCGTCGGTTTCCCACATGATATCAAGGGCAATGCGCTTTACGGCTATGTCATTCTGAAAGAAACGGGGGAAAGCAGAGATCGCGACAACCTTCGCAAAGAAATCAACCAACAGATCACCGAGCACATCGGACCGATTGCACGGTTGGATAAAATACAGTTCGTGTCCGGCCTACCGAAAACAAGATCCGGGAAGATCATGCGTCGTATCTTGCGAAAGATCGCTGCCAAGGATACGGGCAATTTGGGCGATACGAGTACCCTTTTGAACCCGGAGGTCGTCAAGGAAATCATGGACAATGCCCTTTAAAAACAGGAGGTCGTTAAAAGGATCTGGTAACGTTAACCAATAGGTCACTTAGCGGAATCATAAAATCGAGCGTTTGGCCAAACTTCTTGCGGCCATCCTTTTCCAAAGCATGGCGCTAAATATGAGTAGGGATATGACGCCACATGTGGCTAGCCCAGCAAACAAGGGCAATACCCGCCCAATCACAAAACTCCCGATATAGGCGGCGATCGGTATCGATAATAGCGTGGAGATGAATCCCGTAATCGATGCACCGATACCCGCAATATGCCCGATGGGTTCCATGGCTATCGACCGTAGATTGCCCCAAATAAAGCCCAAACAAAAAAACTGTAGCGCCAAGAAGACGAACAAGACCCCAACTGCCGGATTGGGGCTATCCCAATATAGTATGACATACAAAAGGGCAAGGGCACAAAAGGCCGATAACGCGATAAATGATAATTTCCTCATACCGAACCGCATGACCAGGGTGCCGTTCAAGAAAGTCGATAAACCAATGGAAATGGCCAATCCCGCAAAAATATAGGGAAAGGAGTCCTTTAACCCATATTGATCTTCAAAAACGTGCTGTGCGGCACTCAGGTACACCAAAAAAGCCCCGGTAATGAGTCCGCTGATAATCGTGAATGCCATGGTTTCCCGATACCTGATCAATTCCTTGATACCGTCGAAGAATACATGGGAAGAGAATGGAATTTTATAGATTGGCTTCAAGGTTTCGGGTTGGCGCTTCCAAAACCATATCCCGACCACCAGCGCAAAAAACAACTGCATATAGAATATGGCCTGCCATCCAAACTGATCCATGATCATTTTTCCGATGGCAGGGGCAACTACGGGCACCAAAATAAAAAAGGCGGTCACAAACGACATCACCCGGGCCATATGATCCCCTCTATAGGTATCCCGGATGATGGATATACTGATGGTTCTCGGGGCCGAAAGGCCAATGCCCTGCAGAATACGGCCAAAGATCATCCATTCGAGCGAAGGCGCCATCACACATACAATACTAGCGATGGCAAATAGCACAAAACCCATATAAACTATTGGCTTGCGACCGAAGCTGTCGGATAGCGGCCCAAAAAAAAGCTGGCCGATCCCAAGACCTAAAAAAATCATGGTGATCAACAATTGGTTGGCGGTGGGATCTAGGCTGTTGATGTCGCTGCCAATATTGGCGACGGCCGGTAAAAGGGCATCGATGGCAAGTGCCACAATCGACATCAAGGAGGCCATCATGGCCACAAATTCGAAATGTGGTGTAACTTTTTGATCTTGCATCCGGCAAAAATAGCAATATGGCGGCCAAACCTAACCAAAAAAGTTCGATTTTGGGAATTGTAGCAAATTGGTACGCAAATCGTTACTTTTGTGCAAAACGAAAAAGATGTTGATCATAGGGATTGCAGGGGGCACCGGTTGTGGGAAAACAACCGTGGTAAACCAGATCATCAACGAACTTCAGTCGGGGGACGTGGGGGTTATTTCCCAAGATTCATACTATAAAGACCTATCCCATTTAAATTTGGAGGAAAGAAGAAAGACGAATTTCGACCATCCAAAATCGATCGATTTCGAATTATTGGAAAGTCATTTGACGCAATTAAGGTCGGGCATTTCCGTAGCACAACCGGTTTACTCTTTTTTGGAGTGCAACAGAACCGATACCACCATTCTCACCAAGCCCACCAAGGTGCTGATCGTGGAGGGAATCTTGATCTTGACCAATCCGACCATAAGGGAAATGTTCGACATCAAAATTTATGTTCATGCCGATTCTGACGAGCGTTTGATAAGAAGGGTGAAAAGGGATGTGAATGAGCGGGGCTGGAACCTCGATGAGACCCTTCAAAAGTATCAGTCGAACATCAAGCCGATGCATGAACAGTTCATCGAACCCTCTAAAGAACATGCAGACATCATCATTCCCAACAATACCTATAACACCGTTGCCATTGATATCGTGCGTACCATCATCAACCAGAAAATAGTTTAATCATGGGGTTTAAAGACATCAGGAAGAAGAAATGGTTCGGAATCATCACCAATATGTACGTGCTGGTACTTACCGTTTTTCTCGTATGGATGGTCTTTTTTGATACCAATTCATTGTTGATCCATCTGGAACTAAAAAGGGAAATCGACAAGCTCGAAAAACAACAGGAGTTTCTCAGAGAAGAAATAACCAACGACAAAAAAATAATAGAGAAACTGTCAGACCCTGAAGAACTGGAAAAATTTGCCAGGGAACAATACTATCTCAAAAAGAAGGACGAGGAGATTTACCTCATCGAGTTCGAGGACAGTTTGAAGGGGAAGAAGGAAGAAGAATAAAATCGTTGCCCTTTTTGATGCGACTTTTGGAACGGGAACAAGAAGCACCGTTTTTACC
>JBATHI010000438.1:0-10030 GCA_049666645.1 Flavobacteriaceae bacterium
TTATTATTTCTCGCTCCGGTCTTATATCACCCCGCAAGCGAACAATTTGACACGTGTTTCGGGGAACCTGTTGGTTCGGAAATATCTCAAGGATGCGGAAAGTTTTATCGGGGTGAACGCTGGCCTGGGCTATTCCCCTGAGCTCAGACAACTAAGGGACGGGGACGAACTTCTATCTGAAACCTTGCTCTATATAGAATCGCAGCGATTGAGCTTCGAATATCAATTCTCTGCCAAAAACACGCCCAATATTTATAGGGCCAATCTTGGGGTAACCCGCCAGGAACTGGTATTCGATACCGGCAATTTCTTCTGGTCGATCTCCGCAGGGATTACCTATCAGGTTAAATTTTAGGGTTTCAAAGGGCATAGGAAGAAAAAAACTTGGCCTTTTAACAACATATTAACCGCCCAGATCGATAGGTTTCACAACAAAAAGCGTCCGATACACCACAATTAATTGTTGGCATTTAACGTTATAGTTATGTTTACAGCATATTACTTGAAGCCCAATTCAATTAATAAGGAAACCAAATCTGAAATATTAACCTAACCTATCAAACCACATGCTCTACGACACCTATGGAGAAGAATATTTAAATTTTCTCCAAGATTTAAATGAAATTTTAAGTTTAAACGAATTGGTAGAGCTCGACTATATGTAGTCTGGCCCTGCACCCCAAATTCACAAAACCTACAGTTATGGCAAGTCAAAACCCCGATAATGCGGCGTACATGAATTTCATCGAAAGTTTAAATGAAATTCTCACCGATTTTGAAATCAATAAATTGAATTACTCTTAAGTGTTTATTATAGTGATTGTTCAAAGGAAAAAGGGCTGTCGTATCGACAGCCCTTTTTTTTATGGGTCTTTTCTTTATTCTAGCCCAAGTAAGTCTTGAGCATCTTGCTCCTGGTATTGTGGCGTAATTTTCTTATCGCTTTTTCACGAATTTGACGGACACGTTCCCTGGTAAGGTCGAAGGTCAATCCAATTTCCGCCAGCGTCATCGATTGTTGGTCACCTATCCCGTAATACAGTTTCACCACATCGGCCTCCCTGGGCGACAAGGTCTCCAATGCCCGGTTGATTTCAGTGTTCAGTGATTGCTGCATCAATATATTATCGGGTTTGGGCGATTCCCCTGATCGAACCACATCGTATAAATTGGAATCTTCCCCTTCCCTAAGAGGGGCATCCATCGAAATATGTCGCCCAGCATTCTTTAAGGACTGCTGGACCTCGTTCACGGTCATTTCCAGCTCTTGGGCAATTTCTTCGGCTGAAGGTGGTCGTTCGTGGGCCTGCTCCAAATACGAAAAGGCCTTTTTGATTTTATTGATAGAACCGATTTTGTTCAATGGCAATCGCACTACCCGCGATTGCTCTGCGAGTGCCTGCAATATGGATTGTCGAATCCACCATACCGCGTATGAAATAAATTTAAAGCCCCTTGTTTCATCGAATCTTTTCGCGGCCTTTACGAGGCCAACATTGCCTTCATTGATCAAATCTGGCAAGGTAAGACCTTGATTTTGGTACTGCTTGGCCACCGATACCACAAAGCGAAGGTTGGCGGTCGTTAATTTTTCCAAAGCCGCTTGATCACCATCCCTTATTTTCTGTGCCAATTCAACTTCCTCACTTGCCGTGATCAGGCCTATTTTGCTGATATCTTGTAGGTACTTGTCCAATGATTTCGATTCACGATTGGTGACCTGCTTGATAATCTTTAGTTGCCTCATATATTTTGTGTATTTTTTTTAAGGTTACAATAAGACTTCATGATACATTTTTATTGCCTCTTATCCAAAGGAATTAAGGTATTATTATACATATTTTATGAGTTGGTTGGCATTTATGCGCGAGATTCGATAGATATTGGAAAAAAGACTTGGGTAGACCCTATTTTTTAGGTAATATTCGGTGGTATTTAATGACCGATTTAAATAAAATATTCCGATTATCGGTCGATCAAGGTTGGAATTCCATTACGGACATGCCAATTATTATAAGATAACTGAGTGATGACCTCTGTTTTTTGTCAAGGTAATAATCAAAGCATTTCATGAGCAAAAGGCATTTAAAAAAATACTTGAGCGAGCTAAAAAAACCTGAATTGGAACATCAATTGATGGACTTGTATGTACGTTTTCCGGCAGTCAAGGCCTATTACGACTTTGTATTCAATCCGAAAGAGGACAAGTTGATCCAGGAAGCCAAAACCAAGATATCCAACGAGTACTTTCCCTTGAAAAGGAAAAGACCGAAAGCCAGGCGTTCCGTGGCCCAGAAATTTATCAAGCATTTTAAACTTTTAGGAGTAGACCCGCATTTGATTGCCGATGTCATGCTCTACAATCTCGAAACGGCCCAGGCATTTGCCACTGATAGAAATCTGCCCGATTCCTTCTTTAAAAGCATGTCGAATTCGTTTAGAGAGGCGGTTCATTACGTGTCGGTGAATGGCTTATTGGTCGATTTCAAGGAAAGGATATTGGAAATATTCAGGAAGGTACAGGATAGGGAATGGCCCAATGGGGAAGATTTTGCAAGGGCAATGGATATCATTGATTGACTTTGGACGCTACAAAACAGATAGCTATTACCGCAACTTAAAACCTTTCGTATTATGGCCATTGTGATCATTAGGCAAGACGATAAAATAGAGACTTGGATAACCGCCCTGAGAGCGGCCGCCCCAGAGATTCCCGTTTACAATTATTTAAAGGACCCTCCAAAACATGAAATTGATATGGCTTTGGTTTGGAAACACCCCAAAGGTGTCCTGAACCAATTTCCGAACCTGAAATGTATATCATCATCCGGGGCAGGGGTCGATTTTATCTTTGAAGACCCTACCGCCCCAAAAAAATTGCCGATCACCCGCGTAGTCGATCCCATGCTAGCCAGTGATATGTCCGAACATGTCATAGCGCTGATATTTGCCTATTTAAAAAACTTGAACCAATATAAGCTGGATCAGGTCAATAGGGTTTGGAATCCGTTGAATTACCGACGCATTGCCGATTTTACGATAGGGATATTGGGGTTGGGCGAATTGGGCAAACCGTTGGCCCAAGATTTGCGCCATCTAGGCTTTAAGGTACAGGGCTGGTCTCAAACCAAAAAGGCGATCGATGGCGTAAAAAGTTTCACCGGACCCAAAGAACGCCAAAGCTTTTTGGAAAGCACGCAGATTCTGGTATGTCTGTTGCCTTTGACGGAGGAAACCTCGGGCATTTTGAACCGCAGCCTTTTCCGGCAACTGCCTCAGGGCGCCTATGTGATCAATGTGGCCAGGGGGGGGCACTTGGTCGACAATGATCTACTTGATCAAATTAAATCCGGACATATTGCTGGGGCCGCACTCGATGTCTACCATCAAGAACCGCTCCCCATCGATCATCCGTTTTGGGCACATCCCAAGATTCACATGAGTCCGCATTGTGCCAGTGTGTCGGACACTGCATCGGTAGTGCCACAAATTATAGAGAATCATTCCAGGCTATTGGCTGGGAAACCCTTGCTAAATGAGGTTTCCAGAAACCGCGGGTATTGATCGGCTCGCGATTCTCCATTTGAATTTTGGATTTCCGCCCATATTTTTTCGGTAAGGATAAAATTGTTCTAATTTTGCAAAATTGTGGTGCTCGCATTTGCTGCCCACACAATAATCAAATTTTAATCCGCCCGCCTACTTGGAACTGCAGAAAGACAAGGTTAAAAAAACACTCTACGATTACCAGAACGAAGATCTGAACACCATTTTCAAGTATCTTGAAGATGACAATTCAGACAATTTGCTCTATCAGTTGCCCACTGGTGGAGGCAAGACCGTGGTGTTTACAGAAATCGCAAGGCGATATATTAAGCAGAAGAAAAAAAAGGTGGTCGTGCTCACCCACCGTATCGAATTGAGCGTGCAAACCTCTAAGATGCTTACCGGCTTTGGGGTTAAGAACAAAATCATCAATAGTGGTGTTAAGGAACTTCAAGACCAGGATGAGTACATGTGCTTTGTCGCCATGGTCGAAACCCTCAACAACAGGTTACAGGAAGAAAAGGTCGAAATTAAGAACATCGGGCTGGTCATCATCGATGAGGCCCATTACAATTCCTTTCGAAAGCTATTCAAGTATTTTGAAGCCTCCACCATTTTAGGAGTTACGGCCACTCCTTTGAGCTCGAATATCAAGCTCCCCATGAAAGACAATTATCAGAAGTTGATCATAGGGGAGTCGATCACTTCCCTGATAGAGCAGAAATTTTTGGCAAAGGCCAATATGTTCAATTACGACGTGAGCTTACAGAGCCTGAAGCTGGGAATCAATGGTGACTATACGGTAAAATCTTCCGACGAGCTATATGGCAACCAGAGCATGTTGGGTAAATTGATGAATGCGTACAACGAAATCGCAAACGGCACAAAAACATTGATTTTCAACAACGGGATCAATACCTCCAAGTATGTTTATGAAACTTTTAAAAAAGCAGGTCTCAATATCCGCCATCTCGATAACAAAAATACCGCTTTGGAGCGCAGGGAGATTCTTGATTGGTTTTCCGAAACACCCAATGCCATTTTAACATCGGTGAGCATCTTGACCACCGGTTTTGATGAGCCGACCGTGGAGACCATCATCCTGAACCGTGCTACCCGTTCGCTGACCCTTTATTTTCAAATGATTGGCCGTGGTTCGCGGATACTTCCCGATAAGGATGAATTCACCGTAATCGATCTGGGGAACAATATAGCCCGTTTCGGCATGTGGGATGCCCCTGTAGACTGGCAGGAAATCTTCCACTTTCCTGATTTTTATCTTGAAAATATCAAAAACGACGAAGATATAGAGCGGGAATTCGTTTATGAAATGCCGGCAGATTTGAAGGCCAAGTTCGGCAAATCAGATGAAATCGATTTTGATGTCAAGGAAGAGTACAAGAAAATATTTGCCCAAGGCCTCAGATCTAAAGTGGTGTTGGAACGCAGTATCGAGCAACACGCCAAGATGTGCGTTGAAAATGCCAAGGATGTTTTTGATGCCAGGATCCTTGCGAAGCAGTTGAAAGAGGAAATCGCTTATCGGGTGCGCCAATACTCCTATTGCATCATGAATAACACGAAGAATTATAAGGAGTGGCTCGAGGAAGATTATGAACGTCGTTTACGGTCGAGTATTTCAAAGCGGTTTGCGGCAAAATTATAGACTTGCCGATCATAGGGCCAGGCCCTTAAAAAAATCGGTACCCATACCTCATAGTTGTCCGTTCCCGCAAAAATGATCACAGTTTAAATCATGTCCGCGAAACTCCTCACCATCGGATTTACATGGCCTGAACCTGAAGCAACGGCGGCGGGGAAAAGGATGCTGCAGCTCCTTCTTTTTTTTAAGGAGTACGGTTATGACATCCATTTTGTGAGCACTTCGCAAAAGGGACCGTTCAGCGCCGATTTGGAATTTTGGAACATCCACACCGCTTCGGTCGCGCTAAACGATTCCAGTTTCGATGATTATGTGACGCTTTTGCGACCCGACGTGGTGCTGTTCGATCGATTCTTGGCCGAGGAACAGTTTGGATGGAGAATCACACAGTGCGCACCACATGCCCTCAAAATATTGGATACGGAAGACCTGCACTCGTTGCGGCTCGCCAGGGAAAAGGCGCACAGTCGCACCACAATGTTTAGCCATGACATGTGGTTACGGGAAGATATCACCAAAAGGGAAATCGCCAGTATCTATCGCAGCGACCTTACCTTGGTCATATCCCCTTACGAAAAGCAGCTGTTGGAAACGGTAGTCAATATCGATGCAAAGCTCCTGATGCTGCTCCCTTTCATGATTGGGGAAATTTCGGATGAAATGAAGAAAAGGGCATTGTTCGAAGATAGGCAGCACTTTATGTTTGTAGGGAATGGTAAACACAACCCCAATATAGATGCGATAATTTGGTTGAAAGACGAAATTTGGCCCTTGATCCGAAAGGGGCTGCCGTTGGCCGAATTACATATTTACGGGGCATATCTGCCCGAAAAAGTGAACCAAATGCATTCAGCATCGGATGGATTTTTAATCAAAGGACATCTTGAGGATCTAAGCAATGCCATGGGAAGTACCAGGGTGAATTTGGCACCTTTGCGCTTTGGAGCGGGTTTGAAAGGGAAGTTGATCGATGCGATGCGGTTCGGTATACCAAGTATTACCACGCCCATCGGGGCAGAAGGTATGCACGGAAATTTACCTTGGAACGGAATCATTGCCGAATCCGCCAAGGATTTTGCCAATGCCGCCACTGCATTGTACAACAGCCCAAGCACTTGGATAAAAGCGCGGATGCATGGCTATAAGATCATCGAGAACATTTATTCCGATGACATTCTAAAACCAAAATTTGCCAAAAAAATCGAGGATTTGAGAGGTGACTTGGAAAGGCATCGCACACAAAATTTTATTGGGGCCATGTTGGCTCACCATACCATGGCCAGCACCAAATACCTTGCTAAATGGATCGAAGAAAAAACCAAGTACGTTTCAAAAGGTGAACTTTGACTACCTTAAGAAAGACGAACTGTCGGTTGCTTCTTAAATACTATCTTTATCTTTTGAATAATAAAACAATTGGGATGAGAAATGCGGAATGGACGACCGTCAAACAATTTGAGGATATCACGTATAAAAAAAGTGATGGCGTTGCCCGCATCGCCTTTAACAGGCCCAATGTGCGCAATGCCTTTAGGCCCAAAACCACGTCAGAACTGTACCAGGCCTTTTATGATGCCCAGGAAGATACTTCCATCGGGGTCGTTTTACTCACAGGTGAGGGGCCTTCCACAAAAGACGGGGTGTATTCTTTTTGTAGCGGAGGGGATCAAAAAGCCAGGGGCGCACAAGGATATGTGGGCGAAGATGGAATGCACCGGCTCAACATCCTCGAGGTACAGCGCCTGATACGTTTTATGCCCAAAGTGGTCATTGCGGTGGTACCCGGCTGGGCGGTAGGAGGCGGCCACAGCTTGCATGTAGTTTGCGACCTGACCTTGGCCAGCGAGGAACATGCCATTTTTAAGCAGACCGATGCGGATGTTACCAGCTTTGATGGGGGATACGGATCGGCTTATCTGGCCAAGATGGTCGGTCAAAAAAAAGCCAGGGAAATCTTCTTTCTGGGCAGAAACTATGATGCGCGGGAGGCCTTTGAGATGGGTATGGTGAATGCAGTGGTACCCCATGAAAAGTTGGAGGAAACGGCCTTTGAATGGGCTCAGGAAATCCTCGAAAAATCGCCAACATCGATCAAAATGCTGAAATTCGCCATGAACCTTACCGATGACGGCATGGTAGGCCAACAGGTATTTGCGGGAGAAGCCACCCGGCTCGTCTATATGACCGAAGAGGCCAAAGAAGGGCGCAATGCTTTTCTGGAAAAAAGAAAACCCGATTTTGGCAAGAACCGATGGATACCTTAGGCTTCGTATAGCGATGACCTCAATTTTTGATCTAGTCTTTCCATTGTCAAGGAATTTGACCAAGTGATGTGAACTAAAAAGAGCCCTGCCGTTGGTGACAGGACTCTTTTACGAGAACACTATATGAAAATGAAAAAATTAACTCCTTCACTAATAATAACGTAAACTTAGACCTTAGATTGGGCACCGTTAAATTAATGTTGTGAGATGTGTTCAAAGTGTGGTCTAACGATCATTTTATGTCATCAAACCTATTATAAAGTGACAAAAAAAACCGCCTGATGCGATTGACCGACTTGATACAAGACTGCTATTTGGAGATGCCTTTCTTGGAAAAACTTGGAAAACCTTGGAATATAATTGCACATTTGGAATCGATCATCGCTTCACGGATCGCTGCGTTGAGCATAGATGAATATCAAATCCATGATTACATCGCCGTGCACAAAACGGCCCTTGTGGAAGACGGGGCGGTGCTAAATCCCCATGTCATCATCGGAAAAAATTGCACCGTGAAAGCTGGGGCTTATTTGCGCAATGGGGTATATCTAAGTCATAACGTGTCCATCGGTGCCAATTGTGAAATAAAACAAAGCATCATTTTCAGCGAATCGCGTGCCGCACATCTCAATTATGTGGGCAATTCCATCATTGGTTCTGATGTGAATCTGGAGGCCGGGGCGGTCGCGGCGAACCATTTCAATGAATACCATGATCGAACCATCAAGTTAAACTACCAGGGTATGATTATCGATACCCATTGCCTTAAGTTCGGCGCTATCATTGGGGATCGATCTAGGATAGGGGCCAATTCGGTGCTCAATCCGGGTACGGTACTTGCCCAAAATACCATTGTAGGTCGATTGGTACATATCGATCAGATGCGGGATCAAAAAGAACTTTAATGGATTGCAGCAATCACTTCCCTTAAAAAACCGTTTACGTCAAAATCGGGCTCTTCGGCAAGGCCGGTTCGCACCACGACCAATTCTTCAGAAGGGATGATGAAGACATACTGCCCTTGATAACCATTGGCAGAGTATAGATCTCTGGGCACATCGGGGTACTTTCCTTGGGCATTGAGCCAAAAATGGGCACCATATGTGCCTTGTGAATGGGGGGTAGGGTTGCTCACATATGCCGGCCATTGTGGGTCGAAAAGTTGTTCGCCGTTCCAAAGCCCACTATTCAGGTAGAGCAATCCGAATTTTGCCCAATCACGTGTGCTTGCCCAACCGTAGGAAGAACCTACAAAATTACCTGAGGCATCGGTTTCGATCATCATGGAGGTCATCCCAATTTTATCGATCAGGGCTTGGTAGGGAAAATTCAAATAGGACTGTTGGTCGCCCAATTGTTTTCTCAGCAGTCCGGAGAGCAGGTTCGTGGTCCCCGATGAATAGTTCCAAATTTCGGTGGGCGGGGCAATCGACTTTTTTTGTTCTTGGGCCAGGGTCATGTCGTCCGATAGGAACAACATTTTGGTCACATCGGATATCTCGGTATAATCTTCATCCCAAGCAAGTCCGCTTTGCATGCGGAGCAGGTGGTCGATCGTGATGTTCTTGCGTTCGTCGTTTTGCCAAGCTTCAACGGCGGCCGGCGAATACAGTTCGATCTTTCCTTGATGTTCAAGAATTCCGTATAAAGTCGCCAACACGCTTTTTGTCATGCTCCAGCCCAAAACAGGGGTGTTTTCGGTGAATCCCTCGCTGTATCGCTCCGCGATGATTTGGTTTTTATAGGCAACCAATACGGTTCGCGTTTTTTGTATTTCTGGCTTCGAAAATGCCATATCCATGGCCCTGTTCAGTTGGGCATAATCTATATTGACGAAAAGTGTGTCCTTTTTTCCTCCGTTCCCACAAGGAAATGGTAGTTCCAGCGGTTTCGTAAGTCTTTGCGGTTTCAGTGCGCCGTTGCCTAAATTCCCCTCCTTGTTGATCAGGTGGCAACCTAGTCCCTCCAAACATTCGGTCTTGCGTTCCATGAGTCCGAATACTCTGGCGCTGGCTCCGTGGTCATAAGGGTGTACTTCGGCCCATTTGATCAAGGGCACATTGTTTTCATTTTCTGTGATCGACAGCGGGGTTCGATGCGCAATAAATACCGTGGAGGCCATGTTTTTTGAAGCATAGCCGGAAATAATGGTTAGTTTTGGATAGTTCAGAGCAACTAGGATACCGACCAAGATCGGCAAAATAAACAGCATGCGTTTAAACCATTTCATAAGGGAATAAATTTAGCAGCCAAAGATACTTATTACCTTCTTTAGATGGCGAAAAAGGGCATGGGTCGACAAAGATTTTCCGATGATGGCGAACTACACAAGCTATGTACCATTGCCTGGATCATAATTTTTCCCACATTTTATCCGGACCAAGCTTAAAACTGCCAAGATGGTCGAAGTGGCATTCCTCCGGAGAAATCAATGAGAGGAAACTGCTCTGGTCCTTGGCCCTATAAAGATGGTAGACTTTACCGGTAATCGGCTCAAAATTATATTTGGCACCATATACCAAATTATTGTACTCGAACTGATCCATCATCTCAAGAT
>JBATHI010000439.1:0-28279 GCA_049666645.1 Flavobacteriaceae bacterium
CCTTTGGACTGCGCACCCAGTACATCTTGCCCGTGCCCCCACCTGAAATATAGGCCTTGAGGGCTGCTTTCCCGGCCAACAGGGTGCCGTTTCCGGTGGTGGTGAGCACATCATCGGTCAGGAACGACAACACTTTCTCGTTATCGTAGGCTTTCAATGCCAGGTTCGAGGCTTCGCGCAGCGCCATGATCTGTGCCTCATCGGCCTGTGCCACCAAGACTGAGTTGACCAGCAGTAAGGCTATCATCAGGTAAAGGGGCTTCGCGCTTTTCATACTGGGTTATTTTAACGGTCCGGGTTCAGCTTCATGTTCAGATAGGTGTACATGCTGGCCGAGACCCTAGATCTTTGGGCATTGGTAGAAGCTGCTCCATGGCCCCCTTCTATGGTCTCCTGGTACAACAGCGGGTGGCCCATGGCGTTCATCTTTGCAGCCATTTTACGGGCATGGCCGGGATGTACCCGATCGTCCTTGGTGGAGGTCACAAAAAACACTTCGGGGTATTTCCTATCCGCATGAATGTTATGGTAAGGGGAATATTTTTGGATGTATTCCCATTCTTCGGGAATATCGGGATTGCCATATTCCCCCATCCAACTGGCGCCGGCCAATAGCTTGCTATATCGTTTCATGTCCAATAAGGGCGCCCCCACCACGGCAGCCTTGAACAGATCGGGCCGTTGGGTGAACAGGACACCTGCCATAAGGCCGCCATTGCTCCAGCCATAGGCGCCAAGGTGTTCGGGCGAGGTTACCTTTTTGTGGATCAAGTCTTCACAAACGGCATAGAAATCGTCGTAGCCGTTCTGTTTCTTTTCCTTCATCCCGGCCTCGTGCCAGGCAGGCCCATATTCCCCGCCGCCCCGTATGTTGGCCAGCACGTATACCCCGCCCTGTGACAACCAGCCCAGCCCCGTGTTATAACTGTAGTCGGGCTGTTCAGAGATATTGAACCCGCCATAGGCATACACCAAGGTGGGGTTCGATCCATCGTACGCCATATCCTTGCGGTGCACCATAAAATAGGGAATCAAGGTGCCGTCCTTGGAGGGCGTAAAATGTTGTTCCACCTCCAAGTTCGCCGTGTCGAAGATGTCTTTTAACTTTTTCACCACTTCGAGGGTTTCGCCGGTCGCATGGTAGAGCGTCCTGGGCGTGATGAAGTTGCTGTACATGAAATAGTAATCGTTAGATCTGTTGTCGGAAGCGATCAAATAGATGCTTCCAAATTCGGGGGCCTCGATGGCATCCGCGACCCAGTTGCCGTTCTCCAAAGTATATTTTATCAGTTTGTTCTGCACGTTCTCCATGGCGTTGACCACCAGAAAATCCTTGGTCGCGAGGGCACTCACATAGCTCGATTTTTCATTGGGTTCATAGACCGTTTGGATCTTCAATTTTCCCTCCACATTGGCAAAGAGGTCATAGCTCACCAATGTCCCTTTTTTGTAGGTGACATCGTTCACCGTCCAGTCTGATTGCAGTGACAGCAGCAGCTGTTGTTTATGGAACCCGGCAAAATTGGCATCCTTGGGCTGTTCCAGTTTTTGGAGCTTGCCATCGTTGAGAAAATATAATTCGGTATTGTAGAAGGCGAAGATGTTGTACACCCCAACGTACCAGCGGCCGTCTTCGTAGAAAGAAAATCCGCGGGCGGACACGTTCGAAGGGGCCGTCTCAAAAATGACCTCGGCATCCGCCAGGGTACCGCCCCGCTCCAAGATCCTAACTTGTCTCGGGTAACCGGAAGTGGTCATGGTGCCTTCGCCAAAATCACGGTTCACCAATACCTTATCGGCACTGATCCACGAAACTTCCCCCTTGCTTTCCGGAAAGGCAAAGCCGTTTTCAACGAACGACTTGGTCTCCACATTGAACTCCCGGATCAGGTTTTCGTCCGTGCCGCCGTCGGCGAGGGCGAGCAGGCAGATCCTGTTATCGGGCTGAAGCCAGGTAGCACCCGCGAATACCCACATTTTACCCTCTTTTTTTGACAGGGCATCAAGGTCGAGCACCACTTCCCAGGTGGTTTTTTGGGCCAGAAAATCGGCCTTGGGCATCCTTCGCCACAAGCCCCTCTCGTTGACCTCGTCTTGCCATAGGTTGTACACATGATCACCCACCATATCTGGATAGATAATCTTGTCCTTGTCATTGGCCGCCTCAAGGTATTTTTGACGAAGCGGTTCGAAGAGCGGGTCGGCGGCGATCTTTTCTTCCGAAATCGCGTTCTGGGCCCTGACCCATTCCAAGGCCTTTTCGCCCTCGACCTCTTCGAGCCAAAGATAGGGGTCATCTGTCTGGTTGGCCTGTGCAAGGCCCGAAAGGCTGCTCAATAGTACTACTGTGAAAGCGAGTAAAAAAAGTTTCGACTTGGTCATATTGACTTTTTAGTATAAACGGTTATAATAGTATAGGGTCATAGGCAACTTGCATCCTCCTGGGCAATTCCGTGAAATAGGGCGTGTGAAGTTCCATGTTTTGTTGATGTCCCAAGATATATCTTTTTGTTCAAAAAAAATGTGCACTTCAGCATTTCCTCAGATCGATCAAGGGTTCAACGCCATTTTTTCTGTCTCATCGATCCTGGCCAAATCTACCGATATCCCGCCCCTTTCCCGCTCGATCAGGTAGACGAACTTTTCGCCCCACCGCAGTTCCGAGGCCTTGTACGATGATCGGGAATACACCGTCTGCGAAAAAGATTCGTCGAAGGCCTTGAGCATCACGATGAATTCGGCGTCCTTTTCCATGACCTCCTCCTCCGTGAGGCGGTAAAGCGGGCTCGCCTCCGTGATGGGGTGCACGATCGTCCACATCGAGGGGAAGAAAACGATCTTGGGCCGCTCCAGGTCTAAAAGGTGAAAGTTCCTCAGCTCCGAATTTTCCCTTTGCAGCGAGAGCGTTACGGTGACCTCAACCTCCAGCAACTGGTTGCTTTGGGGGTTCACCACCCGGAACATGAAACCATTGATGTTCTGGTAGGGGGCGATCACGGCATGGCCGCTGTACCTGATCTTCGCTGAAGGCTTTGAAAAGCGGCCGTACATGAGGCCGGTGGCCAGGGCAAAGGTGAGCAGCCCCAACATCGACTCGGTCGCCGCCACGATATTGGCCGGGATGCCCAAAGGCGCCACCTGCCCATAGCCCAGGGTGGTGATGGTCTGCGCACTGAAGAAAAAGGCCTCCATAAACCGGTCCATCGGCGTGATGCCGTTGATGCCGGTAAGGTATTCGGTGCCTATGGCCATGTACACCGAAGCGAAAAACAGATTGATCGAAAGGTAGCCCATGGCGATGATGCCGAAAAAGTGCGGCCAGGGCATCGACACCAGGGAATGGTAAACATTGAGGCGTTCGTGCAGCGGCACGTTGCGCTTTCTTATGTTGAAGGTACCGTCTTTGTTCAGGGCCCGGTAGCCATCGGAGGGGACCTTGGTATCGAGCCCCAGATCGTTGAATTTTTGCTTTTTATAGATTGCCATAGGTTTGTTGTACAGAGGTATGATGAATTTCAGAAAAGGTATTCCCGGCCCTTTTTATGGATTCAAATATGTATTGGGAATGTTCCCAGGGCGGTATTCGAGTCCGTATCGGGCATGGAGCAACAGCGATACGATCTCATAGATCTGTGCTTCCGACCTTTGGAACTGCCTCAGCAGCCCCATCATGGCATAGCTGATCGGGTTGACGCAGGGGATGAAGGTCTCCCAATCATAACCTTTGCCCCAAATGAGCCCTTTCACCGTCAAGGACAGATCGGCTTGTTGATCAATGAGGTATTTCATGACCTCCACGCACTTGTTCGCGTCCTGGTTCACGGTATGGAATATGGGGGTATGCCCGCCGAATCCATTGGCATCGATCCCTGCTTTCGCGTTAACGTCGGCCCCGTGTTTTACGAGTGTCCTTGCACAGGCCAAATGGTTGTATTCGGCACAGAGATGCAATAGGCCCGCTTCATAAAGGGGCGTAAAAGCACATTGGAACGAATAGGTCCGGTTCAACAGCTGCTGGTCGGCCGATAGCAGGGCATCCAGCGCGTCTGCATCGTTGAGCAGCACGGCAAGCAATGCCTTATCCTCGAAATGCAGGCCATGGTCGACGAAGGCCTTGATACAGGCCTTGAACGCGGGCCCGCGGGCATACATATCAATCAGGTGGTGCACCAAGGGCTTGCCATCGTGCATTTGATCGGGATCGATCCCTTGCTCAAATGCCGCCTTGATCCCCGCGGCGTCGTGGCGTTCAAAGGCGACCAGGATTTTTTTTAAACCGTCCATAAGCTAGGTGGGCCATTTTTATGCTCCTTTCTTTGATAACCAACCGAATCCCACCGAAATATAATGCATTCTTTGTTTCCTTCTGGCCATAAGGAGAAAATCGAACTTCAGATCGGGGTTATACGATTGGTAAGCCCCAGTTCTTCCTGAACCAAATCGAGGACTTTTTGATATTCCGCAATCAGAACTTCGTCGGTCTCGATCAGATACAGTCTGCCCTGGCCGTAGGCCTTGGTCCATGAGATATAGAAATGATCTGTAAACATGGATTCATAGTCATGGGGTGTTAGGCCCACCCCCTGTACCAGATCAAAATGCTGTACCACATGGTTGACGAAGGGTTGATACTCCTCATTGACCAGACTGTTCGTCGATAAAATATTGGGAACGGTGACTTCGTGCAATTTAAGGATCTCCTTGCCCAATTCCTTGTTCGTCACGATATCGAGCCCCTGCGATTTTAGGGCCTGATAGGCAATATCGGAAAGCGAGAGGTTTTGTTTGCTGACCCTGGCCAGATGAAAATGCGCAGGGAGAGAGTCCGAAAAGGGCGTTCTGCTGCCCAAGGCCTCCAAAACGATGGTGCTGGAACGGTTCATGGCCCGCAGGAACGCGATATCACCTTGTAAGTTCTGAACGTTGAGCTCCAGATTTTCCGCCATATCCTGGAGCAGGATCCTCTCTTTGGCCCGGTCCTTTCTCCAATCGTTCCAATTGTTGATCTGAAGGGCGATGAGGATGCCGATGACCACCAAAAATATTTCCCCAAGGGCATAGAGAAGGTATCTGGAGACCTTGTTTTGGGCGAGGAGTTGAAGGCGGATTTTTCGAAAGAAGTTAATCATTTATGATGGGATTGTCTTGAAGCGATTGTAGTACATTTTTGGACCTTTCCAAGGCCTTTTTCTGATCGATCAACCATACTTGTTGTAATCCTTTTTTTATGGAGATCAGGGATAGGAACTGATCGTTTATCTTCAAGAGTTTTTCCTTTTTATCCATTGTTGTGGCATCCTCGGGCATGCCACTGAATATGACATGACCGGCGCCTGCAGCAATGATATAATCGGTCACTTTATCGTTCCAGAATTCATCCAGATAATACTCCCCTTTTTCTATGGCCTTATAACCGGAGTGCAGGGCCCTGAGCTGAGGCAAAAGTTCCGATCTCGTGACCAATGCCCTGGAATCCGACTCCAGAATATCCTCCAAAATAGGCGCATTGACTATGGCCGGGACATAATCAAAAATTCTGAAATGGTTCGTATAGTTATATTCCAAAACGCCTTCTTTCTCTGCTAATTCAAGGAATCTCTCCATATGGGCCATGAGGGAATCATTGAAGTTCACTTTCGATTGGAGAAAAGTGATATTTTCTTCCAACTCTTTTTGGAAAGACGCCAATAATATGGTTTCCTTTTCTTGTAGTTTCTGTAGCTCGTTCCAGTTATTGATCTGCAGGGCGATCAAAATCCCGAGGACCACCAAAACAATTTCCCCTATGGCGTACAGCAGGTATTTGGAGACCCTGTTTTGGGAGACGAGCTGTTGCCTGATTTTTCTAAAGAAGTTGATCATTATGAATACCTTTTGTCAGGTCGGGCGGAGCCGGGACCTATTTCCATGTTTTTATCCACATCCTGTATTTCATAGCCGTATTGTTGGGCCTTTTTGTCAGGTCGAGCGGAGTCGAGACCTATGTCACTGTTTTATCCTCCTCCCATGTCTCCTTGATGCCTTGCGGCAATACTTTCAATACACGGTACCCGCCATGGCCTTTTCCAGCACTTCGTGGGTCTTTTCATAGCTGTGTTTTAAAATGGTCTTGGCATCCATGGTCTCCCAATAGCCCGGATTGAACAGTTCCACCGCAAAACCGCCCCTAAAGCCCGCGGCGTACAGTTTGGGGATGGCCGTCCCGAAATCGCAGATGCCCTCCCCGGGGAAGGTGCGGTCTGAATCTTTCAGCAGTTCCCTGGCCGGACTCGCGGGATAGTCGTTCATATGGATCACCGGCAGCCGCTTGCCGTTCAGGCAATCCACGGTGTCCCAATCGTTCCCGCCCCGATAGATATGGTAAAAGTCCAACAAAATGGTGGCCTTGGGATGTCCGGTGGCGATCACGATCTGTGCGCAGTCGGCCAGTTTGTGCAAGACGCCCATGCCCCAGAGTTCGAGGAGCGGGGTGACCCCGGTTTCGTCGCCCAGTTCCAAAATGGCCTTGTACCTTTCCACATAATCATCGAATTTCCCACATTCCAGGGTTTCGAGGCCCAATATGGGGGTCGCGATGTATTTGCCGCCCAGGCCAGTGGTGATGTCCATTTCTTCGCGCATTTGATCGAGGGCCGCTTTCCTTTCTTCAGCATCTTCGCTGCACCACCTTGCGAAGCCGATCATGTCTTCCAGCACCAGCTGACGGGCCTCCAACTTGTCTTTCAGCGTTTGAAGACTGCCGCCTTGTTCCAAATAGGCCTTTACATCGCTCATCCACAACTCGATGCCGTCGAAGCCCGCATCCGCGACCATGTCGATTTGCTCGTCAACCGATAACTTGTAATGCAACAAGGTCGAGGTGTTCAAACTGATCCTGAAGGGCAGTTCCTTTTTTGGCTCAAGGGTTTTGGTGGCCCGTAGGCCGGGAATCCCGCTGGTGAAGGCATAGCCGCCCAATGCTGCTAGGGAAACCTTGAGGCTGTTGCCGATCGCTTCTCTTCTGGAAATTTTGTGGGTCATGATGTTTGGTTGTTAGAATGATATGGTATTCCAAGATAGTGAATTATTCCGGTGCAGCGATTGGAAGCAGCGCCACTGCATCATTCGGCGATCCAACCGCCAAGAAGTAGGCCTTTCTTCGGAAAACTCGGCTTTAAAAAACTTATCTTTACTGCTTGTTATCCTTAAGGCCAAAAGCCCTATATTAAAATCCTATTTATAAAGCGAATGTATTTAAGAGACGGTGTTCAAACGGCGGAAAACAAAGTTTCCCCGGAAGCGATGGAACTGAGCATTTTGGTGAAGGATTCAAGTAAGTCGCTTGTAGATCGGCTAGAATGCTACGAAGATATCATCAGCCTTGAGGTGGGCGACACCGGCCTGGACCGTGCGAAGTCCCTTGAACGCGGCTTTGGCATACGCCAGCTCTATATCAAGTATGAGGGCGACAACCCTACAGGGACCCAAAAAGACCGCATCGCCTTTGCACAGGTCTATGATGCGCTGCGAAGGGAGTTTGAGGTGGTGTCCCTGGCCACCTGTGGCAACTATGGCGTGGCCGTGGCCCTTGCCGCACAATTGGCCGGGATAAAGTGCAAGATCTATATTCCCGAATCGTACCATACAGATCGCATCGCCGAAATGGAGCGTTTGGAAGCCGAGATCATCCGGCTGCCCGGGAGCTATGAAGAGGTCGTTGTAGCGAGCAGCGCCCTGGCAAAGAAACACGACTGGTACGACGCCAATCCCGGGGGCTTGAACACCCCCCTGCAGATCACCGCCTATTCCCAGATCGCATCGGAGATATATGAAGACCTGGGAGATGCCCCAAAATATTGCGCCGTTCCGGTGTCGAACGGCACTTTGTTCGCCGGGATTTACCGGGGCTTCGTGAACCTGTACAAAAGGGGAAAGACCTCGAGGATCCCCAAGATGATCGCTGCCTCTTCCAGCAAAAAAAATCCCATAGTGCAATCGTTCCTTCTCGGATTGGATCATTGCAAGGACCTGAACCCTGAGGCCATCAAGGAGACCAAATACAACGAGCCGCTGATCAACTGGCACAGTTTTGACGGGGAGGAGGCCCTATATGCCCTAAGGGAATCCGAAGGAAGCGCCTTCAACATCAGTGATAAAAAATTAAAGTCGATGACCGGCCTCTTGGCAAAACAGGAAGGCTTTTTGATCCTTCCGGCCGCCACGGCGGGCCTAATTGCCCTATTGGAGATGGACGAAGAACTGAATTTTGAGCCCGATCGCTTTGTGGCGGTATTAACGGCGAAACAATAAAACAAACGAAAATGAAAAAACCGATAGACGGCAGAGCCCTGGTCTATTGCCAGGATGCCTTCAATACCCCCAATGGAAAAACCGCCCATGGCCTGGTACGCTTTACCGAACGCTACGAAGTGGTGGGACTGATAGACAGCCACTACGCCGGACAGGATGCCGGAATGGTGCTTGACGGCAAAGCCAACGGAATCCCCATTTTTAAGGATATTGCCGATGCCATGGCGCAATTGACGAAGACCGACCTATTGCCGCAATATTTTGTGGTCGGACTCGCCCCCGATGGGGGCCGTTTGCCGGCCAAGGCCAAGGAGACCATCAAAGCGGCAATAGCCAAAGGCTGGAACGTAGACAGCGGCCTGCACGACTTTTTGACCAACGACCCTGACCTGGTGGCCCTTGCCAAGGCACATGGTGTCAAGATCAGGGACGTGCGCAAAACCCCCGATCGCGACCAGTTGCATTTCTTCACAGGCGATATCGAAAAAGTCGATTGTCTTAAACTGGCGGTTTTGGGCACCGATTCGGCCCTGGGAAAACGCACCACCGCATGGATCTTGGTTCACGGTTTCAGGGCGGCCGGACTCAAGGCCGAAATTATCGGCACGGGGCAGACCGCTTGGATGCAAGGGGCAAAATATAGTATGATCCTCGACAGCTGCATCAACGATTTCGTTTCGGGCGAGATAGAACATGCCGTGGTGAACGCCTATAAGAACGAAAAACCCGATGTGATCGTCATAGAAGGGCAGGGCAGTTTGATGAACCCTGCCTATCCGGGAGGGTTCGAGATCCTGGCCGCTGGCCGGCCCGATCATGTGATCCTGCAACATGCCCCGAAAAGGGTTGAATATGATGGATTTCCGGGCTATACCCTGCATTCCCTGCCCGAACAGATCAAGGCCATTGAGGTGATTTCCGGGAAAGAGGTCATCGCCGTAACGGTCAACCATGAAAACATGGCCCCGGAGGAAATACTTCCTGCCTGCCAGGCAATTACCGAGGAAACAGGTTTGCCCGCCTTTGATGTTTTGGCCCATGGGGCGGCGCCGCTTATCGAACTCCTGAAGGCAAAGATTTTATGAAGATCACCAAAGTATCCTATGAGCGCCTCGACCTAAGGTTGACGGTGCCCTATACCATTGCATACGAAACGATCAGCAAGACCACCAATTTCATTTTAAAGGTGGAGACCGATTCCAATTGGGTCGGATATGGTTGCGCAGCACCCGATGCTACGGTCACTTTGGAAACTGCTGAACAGGCGGAAGCCATGATCAAAGATCTGGTCGTTCCATTTTTAAAGGGCAAGAACCCCTTCCATTTTGCCCTGTTGTTGCAAGAGATAGGGCAGATGCTCCCCACAGCCTCTTCAACCCTTGCCATGGCCGATATGGCCTTGTACGATCTGATATCAAAAAAGGCGGGGGTACCCTTGTACCAATATCTGGGCGGGTACCGGACCAGTATTCCCACAAGCATTACCATCGGCATTTTATCACCTGAAGAAACCCTAAGGGAGGCCAAAGCCTTGGTGCGACAGGGGTTTGGTATTTTGAAGATCAAAGGGGGGAGCAATGTAGAGGAGGATATCGATAAAATGCGCCGCATCCATGCGGCCTTTCCGCAACTAAAGTTGCGTTTCGATGGCAACCAGGGATATTCGGTTTCCCAGGCCCTGGCCTTTTTTGAGGCCACGAGCGACATCGGCATCGAAATTTTCGAACAGCCTACCCGGGTGGGGAAGGAGAAAAGATTGGGAAAGGTCACCCAAAACACCAAAATTCCGGTCATGGCCGACGAAAGCCTGAAAACGCTGAAAGACATGTTCCGGTTGGCGCGCAACGAACGCGTGAACATGATCAACATCAAGCTCATGAAGGTCGGCGGCATCATGGAGGGCATGCACATCAATTCGGTGGCCAAGGCGGCGAACCTGGAGGCCATGGTGGGCTGTATCGATGAATGCGCCCTCGGGATTGCTGCCGGACTGCATTTTGCGCTATCGCGGCCCAATATCAAATATGCCGATCTCGATGGCCATTTAGAAATTGCCAATGATCCCACGGCCGGAATGTTCACCCTGCGCAAAGGGATCTTGTACCCCCAGGAGACACCGGGCCTGGGGAATTTAGCTTTATAATGGTCCCCCACTATATTGTTCGGGGCAGCTACACCCCCTTACCGGAGACTCCAGATATGGCACTGCAACTTGGGCGTTAGCCTCCTATGCCGCCCATCATATAATCATTTTGAGGGAAATACATCGGTTACCAAGAATCGATTTGTGATGCATCCATCTCCAAATTGCAACGGAATCCACCACCCTAAACCTTACGCCGCCACTACGGTCGATTGTAATTTCATTCTATTCGCATTGATGATCCCCTTCCATTTTTCGGCCCTTTGCATTTCATAGTCTTCTTTATATGGGCAATCGATATCGAAAAAGTTCAGTACTTCGACCTTTGCGGACTTGAAATAATGGATTTCCAGGTCGAGCTTCAACAGAATCATTTCATGATGGTTCTTCACCGTCGATTTCTTATATGTTGTGTTGATTTTACAATCCCTGACAAGGTTCAGATCGATCAATTTTTCCAATTGCTCCCCGCCCTCCACGTTCATAAATATGAGCTTCCTTTGATTCCGATCGATACCTATAAATGATTTTCCCCAAAGTTCCTGTTCCGAAAGGGCCAACTTATTTTTGGCAATTGCCGATTGGAACAACTTTTTGCGTTGGCCTGCGGCCGATTTCCCGGATCTGTCGATCAAAAAGAAGGGGAGGAATACACTGCATACCAAAATGAGCGATACGATCAATAATGATGTGTTCATTGTTTTGTGATTTTAAAATTTTATTTCGTGATGTTTTGAGCTCGGCGTATGCCAAAAACCTCCCTCCTTAGGATGCTCCTGTGGCCATACGGCAACAAGCTATCGTTTTTTAATCTTGGGCTTTACGGTAGCCGGATTACGGAAAGTAGTGGTAGGGATACATGAGGGTCAACATGGGAAGACCCGGAATGATGGTAAATTCGTAGTCGAGATACAACAGGGCAACCCTCATTTTGAGGTCGATCGCCCTCGCCTTGGCGAAGTGCTGTTTTTTGAAGGGCTGAAAGAGTTCCTTTAAATTGACGGGGAGGCTCTGGTCTAAATAGAGCAGGGCCTGGCCAATATGGTGGCTGTCGTTATGGGATTCCGTGTTCCCCAGTACATTTTTCGAAAAATGATCTGTGGAAGCCTTGGCCGAAGAAGGGGCCAACACCGCGAAAAGACCTAAAAGCAATGAAAACCAAAGAATTCTTACCATGGCCGTAACAGCTTCAATAACATAGCAAATGTATGCGCAATTTTTGTTAATAATTTGCCAATTTTTTAAGGTGGACATCAGGTCCCAAACGCTGCCCGACTTCCGGTCGTCCTAAATATTTCGATAAGAATGCTTACCTTACCTTAATGTTGGGCCCTACCCATGAAAAATCCAAATATCACAGAGCACTTTGAAGAAACGGAAGCCTATGGCAAGATTTGTAAAGAAGAACAAGAACGAAATAGGATTGTCTCCGGATGACCTGATATTCAGGGGCAAGCAAAAATCGGAAAACGTTCTATTGCGGGTCATCGACTTCGATGCCGAAAGTATGGTGGAGAAGGCCGTGGAAATGGTCAAAGACGTGTTGAGCTATCAAGGGACGCCTACGGTGACCTGGTTCAATGTCGATGGCCTGCACAATAATGCCATCATGGAAGAAATCGCCAAGGCGTTCCATTTCGAACAAATGGTGTTGGCCGAAGTGATGGATATCTATGCACGGCCCAGGGTACAGGAACACCAGAATTGCATCCTCCTTTCCATCAAAATGATGCAGCTCGAGGAGTCGACCGGAACCATTGCCATTGAGAACCTCAGTATCATCATCACCGAATCGGTCCTGATCTCTTTTCAGGAAAGGAAGGGCGACGTTTTTGAACCCGTTCGGGAAAGGATCCGCAACCAAAAGAAAAGGATCCGCCATGGGGGCACCGATTATTTGGCCTATGCCCTTCTCGACATCGTTATCGACAATTACATCTATATCATAGGGATCTTGGGCGAAAAAATCGAAACTTTGGAAGAAACCCTGCTATTGGAACCCCGTAAAAGCGTCATCGACGAAATTTATACCTATAAACGGGAACTCAATTTTTTGCGAAAGAGCATCAAACCGGCCAAAGAGATGATTTTGAGCCTATCGAAAATGGATTCTGAATTGATCGATGAAAGCACCTACATCCATTATAAGGAACTCTTGGAAAATATCAACCAGGCCAATGATTCATCCGATACCTATCGTGAAATCTTATCGGATCAGCTGAACATATACCACACCACGATCAGCAGCAAACTCAACGATATCATGAAATTTTTGACCATCTTTTCGGTCATCTTCATCCCCTTGACCTTTATCGCAGGGATTTACGGGACCAATTTCGATGTGCTGCCCGAACTCCATTTCCGTTACAGCTATTTTATCATGTTGGGGCTGATGTTTATCATAGCCGTGGGCATGTTGATCTATTTCAGAAGAAGAAGGTGGCTATAGCCCAGGCCACGTTTTATTCCAAAGTAAACCTACCTACCCTTCAAAGCGATTGAAAAAGCGGATGAATTTATCTGATTATTGATCCCCGTTCTGCTTGATGGAGAGCTCCCTGTTGATGGGGACATAGAACGGATCGGTATCCTTGGTTTCTCCCACAACGCCCTCGATTTCCTTCTGGAGATAGGTGAGGTGTGCGATGGTGAGCCGGTCGGTAATCACCGGAATGGTGTTCTTTATGTTCCTTTGAAGGTTAAGGAGGTTGTCCAGGGCCAGGGAACGCACATCGGTATGGGCGGTATAACCTTCCGAAAGCTTGGCCAATATGCCCTCGACCAGCCCTTCGGCCTCATTGGGCTTGTACAGGGCGATCAGATTGGAAACATAGGCTTTTTGGATCTTTCTTTGATAGGCATTGGTCTGATAGAAAACGTTCATGGTGCCCCAAACCATTTGGTTGAGATTGTCGAGATATTCCTCCGGGGTGTAGGGGTTTTCATCGGCATAGCGCTCCGCGATGAAGGTCATTCGGCTCAGCCTGCTGCCGCCCAACAGGTTCATTACCACACTTTCCATGGTCTTGGTCACCGATTCCTTCGATTGTGGGGATTGTATGGCATTGAGAATATCGTTTCGCAGCAGCCATTTTGGTTTTTGGAAGAGATGCTGGCCCATAAATGCAAGCGCTTGCTGCTGTATTTCCTTGGGTACGGGCCGGTACACTTCGCCATCTTCGGCCATGGTTTGGGGCGTGACATAAATGCCGCCGATATTTTTCGCCACATGGAAAAGATAATCGCTGTATTGATTGACCAAATCGGTATATACCTGATCCAGATTGGAAAAGTCGTCACTGTCGTTCTCCTTGGTCCAGTTTCTTAAAAACGGGGCGATGCGCTGCAAGTTCAAAATGCCATAGGAACTGGCGAGCATGGCATTGTCACCCAGGTCTTCGGTTTGCGATCGGGGATCGAAATCGCGGCCTTCCCCACCGAACCACAATCTGGGGTTGTTCGATATACTGTCGACCACCGTCTGTGCCAACAGTTCTTTTTCCGTTGCGGCCGACAGGTCTTCCGGAATTAGGGAATAGCCCCATTGTATGGCCCATTTGTCGTAATCGCCTATCCTGGGCATGAGGTCCCTCGCGGGAATACTGTCTTCCGGCTGTGCCACATAATTGAAACGGGCATAGTCCATGATCGAACTCGTATGGCCATTTTTGCGCAACCAGGCGGCATCCCTTAATTTCTCGACAGGGGTTGCAAAGCTTGCGCCCATATTGTGCCGCAGCCCAAGGGTATGGCCCACTTCATGGGCACATACGAACCGTATGAGTTGGCCCATCAACTCAGGTTCGAACTCCATTTTCTGGGCCCTTTCATCCACAGCGCCCGCCTGAATCATGTACCAGTTGTGCAATAGGGTCATCAAATTATGGTACCAGCCGATATGGCTTTCCAAGATTTCCCCGCTTCTGGGGTCTACGATGTTCGGCCCGTATGCATTTTTGGAGGGGGAGGCAAAATAGCGCAATACGGAGAAACGCGCATCTTCAAGGCTCATATCCGGATCGTTTTCCGGCCATTCCTTGGCAACGATGGCATCTTTGAACCCGGCCTGTTCGAAGGCCACCTGCCAATCGTTGATTCCCTGCATCAAATAGGGCCTCCATTGTTCAGGGGTCGCGGGATCGATATAGTAGACTATCGGTTTTTTGGGAACCACGAGTTCCCCATTGCGCCATTTTTGCCCGTCTTCCGGTTTGGCTTCCAATCGCCAGCGGTGGATATAGGTATTTCTGTCGACCTTTTGTTGGTCGTCACCATATTCGAGGTACGAGCTGGCGAAATAGCCCACCCGCGCGTCAAAAAACCGTTTGCGCATCGGTTCTTTCGGTAAAAGCACCATCGAATTATTGATTTCAAGGGTAATCACGCCTGCCAGTACCGCGGCAGGAAGTTCTTTTTTCGAATCCCCCGGCGTGGATTTGGCCTTATAGGTCTTCACCGTTTTGATCTCGGTGTTGATCGGAAAGGTTTTGATTTCTTTGATATAGGACTTGTTCTTTTCCAAGCCCAGAAGCTTGTAGGCATCCTTTTGGTCATTGCTGAGCGCCAGTAGCGGGTTTTCACCGTTCACAAAATCGCTGACATCGATGACATGGGAAGTGTTGCTGTCGTTCGACGCTTTGATGTCAAAAGCTTCAAGAATGGGAGTGATATTGGCGTTGTTCACCGCTTTCGATATGGCATCTTCCTCATTGGCGGCACTGACCAGGGTCGCGATTCTCAGAAAGATATTCCCGTTCGGGCCCTTTTCAAAAATGATGGTGTTTTCCCCGATTTTTTCACCGCCATAATTGCCGGCACCGGAGGGGGTTTTGATAAAACGCGTCACGACCAGGATTTCGCGATTCAATATGCTATCCGCGATTTCGAAATAGTATCTGCCGCCTACCAAATGCACATCGAAGAGCCCTTTTTGCGTGATGGCTTCCTTGGTGATGATACGATCGTAGGCCTTTGCTTTGTTCAAAAGGGGCGTTTCCGGTTCCACTTTGGAGACCGATTTGCCCGTAAGGCCAAGCGAACCACAAGACGTGGCCCATAATAAAAGCATAAAACACCCAATATAACGCATCATAACAAGCGAACGTATCAATTGAAACTTTAGTATGAAGCTGGTTGGGTCGGGCAATCCTTAATTTTGAAAAACCGATCGTTTAAAGCCGTCCTTGAACAAAAAGGGTAGGGCATAAAAGACAAGCAATCGGCCATTCCAATAGGGCTAAATTAGAAATTATTGTTGATATATGGCAATGAAGTCCTACAAAACAGCCATTTTTCAACATTTAAAACCTTCGCGCTACACCTGATCGAAGTGTATTATTGTGCGGGTTCAAGGTTGGGTCGGGTCAGCATAAAATCGCCCTTTAGCATTTCGATCACATTGACCAAAGACCGTATATTATGATAGTTGGTTTTCCAGATATGGGCCATGTGATCGTTTCTGGCCGAAGGGTCGGTATCGAGTCCTTCATGGTACCAACCTCCATGTTCATGATCGATCATGTAGGTGTTGATATAGGCCCATTGTTTTTTGAACAGGTCGAAATACCGGGGTTCGCCTGGGTGCAACTGGGCCATCAGCAAAAGTGAATTTAGGCCTTCCGCCTCTGTCCACCAGACCTTTGCACGGTTTTCTATGGTACATTTCCCGGGGGTATGGTAGTAACCACCATCATAGAACCCGCCCAGATCGTTATCCCAACCGTATTCAATGCCATGGTCGACCATCTTTTTTGCCTTTCGGGCGGTAAGGGTATCGTTCTTGATGCCCAGCACATGCGAGGCCTCGAGGAGCAAGAAAGCCGTTTCCACATCATGCCCAAAAGAAACGTGATCCAGCCAAAAATATTCCTTTCTATAGGTTTCGGAAGAATCCCTTAGGGTAACGGGGGTCCAGTCCCGCTGTAAATGTAGGCTCAGGGAGCCCTGATCGTTGGTAATGCTGTCCCTGACCAAGACCAAGAGCTCTTCCAGCCGGGTTTTTAACAAGGCATCGGGCCATTCCCCAAATAGGACCGTAAAACTTTCCAAAAGGCGTATGGTCGAATTCTGGTCTTTCCAATCCTTGCGGATAAAATTATCGTAGTTGTTGTCGTTTTCTTTTTGGTCGAGCATCCAGGACCCGTCTTGTCGCAACACATCGAAATAGCCAAGATACTCGGGGTCATGGGCATGATCTTCCAACCAATAAAAGGTTTTTTTCGCCAAGTCGAGGGCCATGGTATCGCCGGATGCCATATAATAAGTGGCCAAAGCATAGATGGCGAACGAATTGCCATAGGCGCTTTTTCCGGTGGAAATCCTATTCAAGGCACCATTTTCCAAAGCCAATAGCGTATTGAATCCCCCATTGACGGAATCCCACATATGGTCTCTTAAAAACCGATAGCCGTGTTCCGCTATTTTTTCAAAGTGGTCATCACCGTAGAACAGGGCCAGGGTTGAGGCAGACCAAACATGTCGCGCCTGGCTCACCACCATTTTGTGCTGTGGCCCTTCCCGTTCCCATTGCGCGTTAAAATCGGACCAATAACCGCCATTTACCGTATCTACCGATCTTGGGTACCAAGTTGCCGCTAGATCTTGGAGGGCCTGTTCCACCTCAGCTAAAATCGGGGCTTCGGTCGGGGCCGGAGGGGCGCTTTTTTGAGTACAGCCGATTCCCAAGAATAGGGCCGCGATTGCAGGTAAGAACAAACGTGGAATGAAATGTATTGCGTTCATCTGTACGGAACTGGCGGGTCAACCTTGAAAATTACGAATAAATTTGCCTTGGCGGGGCAGGTGATGTTAGCGCAATAGAATAAGCAGGGCCCCTAAGGCCGTAAAGACCAAAATGATCTGGCGGTAGAAGCCTTCCTTGATGATTTTCACCAACCTTACGCCTGCGAACAGACCCAATAAAATGGCCGGCAGCAGCTTTAGATTAAAGACCAAGGTATCGGGGGTGATGGTGCCCCACGCCCAGATATGAAAAGGCAACTTAAACAGATTGACTATAAAAAACAACCAGGCCGCGGTACCTATAAATTCATTTTTGGGCAGCCGCATCGCCAAAAAGAAAATATTGGCGAAGGCGCCGGCCAAATTGCCCACCATGGTGGTGATGCCCGCCAGAATGCCCATAAAACCCGCAAAGGCCCAGTGGGTGGGCACCGATTTCGATTTTCTTCTTTCCCACCAGTACATCATCAACACACTGGCCAGGATGATGATGGCCATCCCGATTTTAAAGGTCTGCTCATCGAGGTCGTTCCCGACCAGCACCCCGATCAGTACACCGCCTATCATCCAGGGCAGAAAGCGAAAGACATATTTCCATTGGGCATGGCGGTTGTAGTAGATGACCGCAAAAATATCGCCCATGATCAACAGCGGTACCAAGATGCCGGTCGAGGCCTTGCTTTCGAAAGCCAGGGCCATTAATGTAACCGTCAGCACGTCGATGCCCTTGATGCCCCCTTTTGAAATCCCCACCACAAAAGCAGCCAAAAAAGCAAGGGTCCAGGAAGTGGTAGAAATTTCCATAGGGGTCTTTGAAAGGAAAGGTCGGGGTTTGTTGGCCAAACCTCAAAAATATCCTAAAAAATTATATCTTTAGCTATTAACCAACAACCAAATTATGCAGTTAAGCACCCTCGATTATAGTTTTATTGTCGTTTTCTTTTCCATTGTCCTCGCCATCGGCATCATCGTTTCCAAAAAATCGGGAAAAAGTTCTTCGGAATTTTTTCTTTCAGGAAGGACCATGCCCTGGTGGTTGTTGGGGCTGTCGATGGTGGCGACCACTTTTTCGACGGACACCCCGAACTTGGTGACCGATATCGTACGAACCAACGGCGTCTCGGGCAACTGGGTATGGTGGGCTTTTTTGATCACCGGGCTTTTGACCGTATTTGTATATGCCAAGCTGTGGCGGAAATCGAATGTGAATACCGATCTGGAGTTTTATGAAATGCGCTATGGCGGAGGGCCGGCCAAGTTCCTAAGAAAGTTTCGCGCGGTTTATCTGGGGGTGTTGTTCAATGTGATCACCATGGCCTCGGTAACGCTCGCCGCCATAAAAATAGGGGGCATCATGCTCGGCCTCGACCCCTGGGTCACCGTGGTCAGTGCGGGCTTGATCACCGTGACCTTCAGTGCCCTTGGGGGGTTTAAAGGGGTGGTCTATACCGATTTTTTGCTCTTCTTTGTGGCCATGTCGGGGGCCATTGCCGCGGCAGTTTATTTGGTGAACATTCCGGAAGTTGGGGGCATTGAGGCCTTGATGGCCCATGATGTCGTTGCCGGGAAACTCAACATCGTTCCCGACTTCAGCAACAAAAAAGCATTGATCACCCTGTTCATCATTCCCCTGGCAGTGCAGTGGTGGAGTTCATGGTATCCCGGGGCCGAGCCTGGAGGCGGCGGGTACATCGCCCAGCGGATGTTGGCGGCCAAAAACGAGAACCATGCCATAGGGGCGACCTTCTTTTTCAATATCATGCATTATGCCCTTCGCCCTTGGCCATGGATTTTGGTGGCCTTGGCCTCCTTGGTGGTCTATCCCGATATCGCGAGTATCCATGAAGCTTTTCCAAATGTGGCCGAAAGCAAATTAGGGCAGGATCTGGCCTATTCGGCCATGTTGACCAAATTGCCCAGCGGCCTTTTAGGGATTGTTTTGGCCTCGCTTATAGCGGCCTATATGAGCACCATTTCCACACAGTTGAACTGGGGCTCTTCGTATATCGTATTCGACTTTTATAAACAACAGATCAATCCGGCCGCGACCGAAAAACAAATGGTGGCGGTGGGCCGATTGTCGACCATTGTATTGATGGTCCTAAGTGCCGTCTTGGCACTTGCCCTGGAAAATGCCTTACAGATATTCGATATCTTGTTGACCTTTGGGGCCGGTACCGGACTCATTTTCATCTTGAGATGGTTTTGGTGGCGGATCAATTCTTGGAGCGAGATCACGGCCATGTTCGCTTCGGGCATCATTTCTATCTTGTTGAAGACCACCGCATTGGGCCCCTATCTTTTTGCCCCCGATACCGGATTGCTCCCCGACTGGACAGAGTATCCCTTCGTGGTATTGGTGACCACCTCGATATGGTTGACGGCCACCTATATGACCCAACCCGAATCGAAGGAGGTACTGAGGGATTTCTATAAAAAAATACAGCCCGGAGGCCCCGGCTGGTCGAAAGTGGTCGCGGAAGCCGAAACGGATGGGGTAACCATAGTAAATCCGAGGGAAAAATGGAGCGTGCCCTCTGGCCTCACCGCCATGCTGTTGGGATGCGTGCTGATCTATTCGATCATGTTCGCGACCGGCTATTGGATCTATGGCAGGACCACTTCGGCCATGGTGCTTACCGCCGTTGCCTTTGTTTCCGGATTCCTATTGATCAAGGCCTGGAACAGGATGAAAGACCATATTTTGTAACCAAACGATCTCGATACATCGTGTCATTCGGAAACATGACAATAGCAGGCTATTCAAAAACGCCCCTGGCCAAGAAGCTGGGCATCAAAGCTGGGATGCAAATATTGCTATATGACCCGCCGGGACATTATTTCGATTTGTTCGAGGATTTTCCCGATCGGGTGGAACGGTTGCTGCAAATTGAGCTTGAAAATGCTGATTTTATACATTTGTTCTGCACCGGTTTGGAGGAATTGCAACAGGTCTTGGAAAAGTATTCAAAGGCGTTGCGGAAACATGGGGCCCTTTGGATCAGCTGGCCCAAAGGCAGTTCCCAATTGCCAACCGACCTGAACAGGGACCTGATCAGGGAAACGGTCCTGAAAACGGGCTTGGTGGATATCAAGGTTGCTGCAATCGACAAGGACTGGAGCGGTTTAAAATTCGTACATCGATTGAAAAATAGGGTATAGCACTCACCTTTTGAACAAAAATGAATTATGGGCAATAGAATCCTTTCTGTAGACATCTTCCGCGGTATGACCATCGTTTTGATGATCTTGGTCAATACCCCGGGCACCTGGTCGAGTGTCTATGCCCCGTTCTTACATGCCGAATGGCATGGGTATACCCCTACCGATCTGGTATTCCCATTCTTCCTTTTTATCGTGGGCACGTCGATCTCGTTTTCCTATAAGGACAAAACGGCCTCGCCCGCCATTTATAAAAAAATAACCATAAGAAGTTTAAAATTGATCGGACTTGGCCTTTTTCTGGGGGCCTTTACTTTAAGCTTTCCCTTTATCAAGGATTTTGCCGAGATCAGGTTCCCCGGGGTCTTACAGCGTATCGGGGTGGTTTTCTTCTTTGCTTCCCTGCTGTTCCTCCATACGAAATGGAAGGCTTTGGTAGGCATTTCCGCTTTATTATTGATCGGGTATTGGTTGTTGATGGTCCTTGTCCCTGTCAACGGCATAGCATCTACCCTTGATCGGGCTCCGAGCAATCTTGCCAACTATATCGACCTGCAAGTGCTGGGCACCCATATGTGGAAAGCTGATTACGATCCCGAGGGTCTGCTGAGCACCATCCCGGCCATTGTGAGTGCTTTGTTGGGCATCTTTGCAGGCCTGATATTGACCTCAAAGCAAAGTAAAAAAGCAACGCTTTTGATGGGAATGGGGGGGTCATTTTTGATCATTGGCCACTTATGGGACCTCTTTTTCCCTATCAACAAAGCCTTGTGGACGAGCAGTTTTGTATTGGTCACCGCAGGATGGGCCAATTTGGTGTTGGCATTGATCTATTATCTGACCGATGTGAAAAAGATCCAGTTTGGGAGTTTGTTCAGGTATGCGGGCGCCAATGCGATCATCCTCTACTTTCTGTCGAGCTTTATCAGTAAAATTTTGGGGATGATCAAAGTGAACGGGGATTCCTCGCTCCATGGATGGCTTTTTCAATCGATCTATGTCCATGATTTCATGTCGATGCAAATGTCTTCCCTTTTATACGCCCTTACCGTGGTCGGTTTTTATGTGCTGTTAGGCTACGCGCTGCATAAAAAGGGGATTTTCATCAAAGTATAGTTCAAACGATTTGGTTGGCCATCAATGCAGTGCCTTTGTCCCGAAGGCCCATTCGATGAAAGCGGGAAAAATGTGCCCCCAGGTGGGCATATCGTGTTTGCCGCCGTCAATTTCAACATAAGTGATATCGCCCGGGTAGGCATAGCCTTTTTGGCTCAGTTCCTTGATAAGATCAAGGGTATCGTCTATGGCATCGATGATACCGTTATTGTTCCGGTCGGCGGTCTCGTCTTCCGTTCCGCATTGGAACCAGAATTTTAGATGGGGACTGAAGGTGCCGTTCTTTACCATGTCCAGGACAATCCTACTTCGATCGGCCATATCTTTTTTGATGTAGGCCTTTTTGCGCCACCAAAAAGAACCGCTGAACACGCCTACCTTGCCGAAAGAACGGAAATTGTTGAAAGCGATATCAAAAGCCGATAGGCCGCCCAGCGACAGGCCCCCATAGACCCAATCTTTGCCCTGATCCGAAACCTTGAATCTGTCTTTCAGGAACGGGATAAATTCTTCCATCACAAAGGCGGAATACTTGGGGGCAAGACTGCCCCTGCCCTTAAAATCGGCAAAAGCTGCAGTGCCGTATTCCTGTAACCTGTTCTCATTGGCTTCGATGCCCACATAAACAAAAGGGCGTATCGTTGGGTTGGCATAGGCCAAGGTCAGGGCACGTTCCAGGTTCAGTGCATTGAAATCCTGTCCGTCATTCATCATCAATACGGGGAAAGCTTCCTTAGCGCCATCATAATGGGGCGGCGCCACCCATCTGAATGTTACCGATCGGTTCAAATTTTTCGAGAAAAAGCTTCCCTTGAGACTTACAAAATCGACTTGATACCGCATGAGTTTTCCATTGGGTCTGCAAGTATAAGGATTCCAAAAAAAATGAAGCGTTACCATCCGGAAATAAATTAATTTTGCCCACCTTAAAGGATTGACAGTTAAGTAATTTTAGTCTATATTGTAATCTATGGCCGACATTCAGTACATTCAGTATTATTCGAATATCTTATCGAGAAACATCAATCTCGAAGTGACCGGCAATTGGGGTCACCCTGTTTTGATGTTCCCTTCTTCGGGCGGGCAGTTCACCCAAAATACGGACTTTGGCCTGAACGGCTCGGTGATGCGTTTTGTTGACGAAGGCCGCATCAAACTTTACAATGTGGAAACGATCGATATGCTTTCGTTCTATGCCGATGATTTGGCATCGGAGGTGAAAATACACAACTATGAACTGTACATGCAGTTCTTGAAGGAGGAGTTGATACCCTATATCCAAAATGAGTGCAACACCCATAGGGTGGCCGTGGCGGGCGTGAGTTTTGGGGGATACCATGCGGCCAATACCGCTTTCCGCTATCCCGATCTGGTGTCGCACCTCTTCTCGATGAGCGGGGTCTTCAATATTCGTAATTTCACCCCATTATCGGATGATCTGCGCATCTATTTGAATTGTCCGGATGAATTCATGCATAATGCGGAAGGGTGGAAATACCATCATATGCAGATCGTGCTTAGCACCTCCGATTGGGACAGTTGCCAACCCAAAAACCAACATATGGCGGGTATTTTGGAGGCGAAGGGCATCCCATATTGGTACGACGAAAAAAAATGGATCGAACACGATTGGCCCCTTTGGAAAATGGTGTTTCCCCAATACATAGGCAAATATTTTTAATCATAAACCAGCAACTAACAATACAAAATATCATGGCAAAAAAAGTAGGAATATTATTTGGGATGGAAGACACTTTCCCTTGGGCCTTTATCGATGAAGTGAATGCACAGGGAGGGGGCAAGGTCGTTGCCGAGCCTGTCCTTATCGACAAGGTGCAACAAGGCATAGATTACGGGTACCACGTGATCATCGACCGTATTTCCCAGGAAGCCCCTTTTTACAGGGCTTACCTTAAAAATGCAGCCCTTATGGGAACGGCGGTGATCAACAACCCTTTTTGGTGGAGTGCCGATGAGAAATTTTTTAACAATTGTCTGTCCATCCAGTTGGGGATTCCGGTGCCGAAAACGGTACTGCTGCCCTCTAAGGAGCGGCCCGACGACACCACCGAAAAGTCGTTCCGAAACCTAAAGGCACCATTGGATTGGGACTATATTTTTGACCATATAGGATTTCCGGCCTATATGAAGCCACATTCAGGCGGAGGATGGAAAAGTGTTTATCGCGTTGACAGTCCGGACGACCTGTTCCACAAACATGGGGAAACGGGCCAATTGGTAATGATGCTCCAAGAGGAAATCGTTTTTGAGGATTATTACAGGGTGTATTGCCTGGGGCAAAAATATGTGCACATCATGCCCTATGAGCCCAGGAACGAATTTCATCTCCGCTATGCCACCGAACCCAAGACCAAAGGCGAAGAGCATAAAAAATTGATGAAAACCATTCATGATTATACGATTAAACTCAACAAGGCCCTGGGCTATGATTTCAACACCGTGGAATTTGCGGTTCGTGACGGAATACCCATTGCCATCGATTTCTGCAATCCTGCGCCCGATGCAGACGTGAATTCGGTAGGCCAGGCCAACTTCGATTGGATCGTAAAACATGCCGCCAAGTTTGCCATAGAAAAGGCCCTTTCCCACAAAGAAAAACAAAGCAATTCTTCTTGGGGCACCTTTATCAAGGGAGCGGCCGTACCTGAAGCGCCAAAGACAAAAACGGCAAGTGCCAAGGCTAAAAAAGCCGTGGCGAAAAAGGCTGCTGCCAAAAAAGTCGCGGCGAAAAAACCTTCGCCCACGGCAAAACCGGCAACTACAAAGGCCGTTAAAGCGGTTGCGGCCACCGCCAAGGCGGCCCCGAAGGCCAAAGCAACGGTCAAAAAAGCCGCCGGCCCGAAGGTAGGCGCAGCCAAACCAATAGGCCCCAGCGTTAAAAAAGCAGCCGCCAAAAAGGTAAAATCAACCACCGCGGCAGTGAAACGGGAACCCGCCAAAGGCGGTTTGGACGCTCCAAAAAAAACGTCAAGGAAGAGCAGTACAAGAAAGACAAAATAAATTAGGCCGTATCATCAGAAAGAATCGACATGCATAAATTCACGCTGGGAATAGAGGAAGAATTTCAGATACTGGATGCCAATACGCTAACCCTACATTCCCAAATGTCGAAGATCATCGATGGGGGCAAGGTAATCCTGAAAGAACGCATTAAGGAGGAGATGCACCAATCGGTCGTGGAAATGGGCACCAATGTCTGTGAGAACATCCAACAGGCCAGGGATGAGGTATCTTATTTGCGCCAGCAGATATTTGAGCTTGCCGCCAAGGAAGACCTTAAGGTGGCCGCGGCAGGTACCCATCCATTTTCACATTGGAGCGAACAGTTGATCACCCCCAATCCGCGGTACGATGTGTTGATCCAGGAGATGAAAGATGTGGCCCGATCGAACCTTATTTTTGGGATGCACGTGCACGTGGGTATCCCCAGTAGGGAGGAAGGACTACAGATCATGAACGTTGCCAGGTATTTTCTGCCCCACCTCTATGCCCTTTCTACCAATTCACCATTTTGGGAGAGTCGTGAAACCGGTTTCAAATCGTTCCGGTCCAAAATATTCGATAAATTTCCACGTACAGGGATCCCGCCTTATTTTGCAAGTGTTGGGGAGTACGACAAGTTCGTGGAATTATTGGTAAAGACCAACTGTATCGATAATGGCAAGAAAATTTGGTGGGATATACGACTCCATCCATTTTACCCCACCGTCGAATTCCGGGTCTGTGACATGCTCATGACCGTAGATGAAGTGGTGTGCGTTGCGGCCTTAATGCAATGTATCATTGCCAAATTGAGCAAATTGCACCAGAAGAACCAAAGTTTCCGGGGATATCGGCGCATCCTGATCAATGAGAACAAATGGCGAGCAGCCCGCTGGGGCATCGAGGCCAAATTGATCGATTTCGGGAAGGAGGAAGAAGTACCCTTCGCTACCTTGATGGAGGAGCTTTTGGAATTCATCGATGACGTGGTAGACGATCTTGGATGCCGAAAAGAAGTCAACTTCGTTTATGAGATCCTGGAACAGGGCTCAGGGGCAGACAGGCAGCTCAAGGTGTATGAAGAGACCAAAGATCTCAAGGAAGTCGTAAAATATATGGTAGCGGAGACCGCAAAAGGATTATAAAGGAGCGTGGCGGCCCGGGCCGGTTGGCCGAACAAAATAGAATACATGCACAACAATTATAAAGTCGCGGTCTTGGACATGAATGCAGGCCATGCCAATGAAGGGATGCGATGCATCAAGGCGTTGGTGACCGAATTTTTGTCACAAGACGATATAAGCGGGAACTTCGATGTTTTCGAGGTGAGGGTCGAAGGGCAAATCCCTGTCGTGGAAGACTACGATATCTTTATTTCCTCGGGTGGCCCTGGCGCTCCCATGATCCTGGGCGAACCTTGGGAGGCCGACTATTTTAATTTTCTGGATGTGCTGTTGCACCACAACCTATCGAAACCCGACAAAAAACACCTGTTCTTGATCTGTCATTCGTTTCAGCTGGCATGTGTGCACTGGGATTTGGCAAAGGTGACCAAACGCCGGTCTACCTCTTTCGGGATATTCCCCATCTACAAAACGATGAGCGGAGAACATGAGCCTCTGTTCGAAGGCCTTAACGATCCATTTTATGCCGTCGATTCCAGGGATTACCAGGTGGTGGGCCCCAAGGAATGGAAATTGGATACCCTGGAGGGAAAAGTGCTCTGCAGGGAAAAGATCCGGGAACACGTGCCCTTGGAAAGGGCCGTGATGGCCATTCGGTTCAGCAAGGAAATATTTGGGGCGCAGTTCCATCCCGAAGCCGATTCACTGGGCATGCTCCATTACTTTCAACGGGCCGATAAACGGAAAACGATCATCAAAAAGTACGGCAAAACAAAGTATTTGGATATGATAGCCCATTTAGACGATGATGACAAGATCATGAAGACCAACCATACCATCATCCCCCGTTTTTTGAAACAAGCGGCCGATAACATCGATTCCTATAAATTAATGTCCGTATGATTCCGAGAATCAGGGAAGCCTTTAACCGCGAGTTCAAGGACGACTATTATGAAAACCTTCAAAATGAGGTGGCCGATACCTTTGGCGAACCTTGTGCTTTCCGCATTTCGGAAACCCCGGTCTTTCTCGACAGGGAGATAAAGCAAAAGGTCTTTGAGGCCTGTGACGCCATTCTGGAACAGATCAACGCCATGGATTTCGAAGCCGTGAGACAACGGTTCACCCCCAAACATCTGCAATCGCCTTCCCCTTTGGGCAACCCCCATTTTTTGGCGATCGATTTTGGACTTTGTGATGATGGAAAAGGCGGAATAGGCCCGCAACTTATTGAACTTCAAGCATTTCCATCCCTGATGTTCTACCAGCCCTTTTTGGGCAGGACATTTCTTAAAAATTACCCGAACATCCCCAAAAAAGGATTTCAATATTACCTGGATGGGCTGGATGAAAAGCGCTATTTGGAGGAAGTGGGAAAGGTGATTGTCGGCGAGGAAAATCCTGAAAACGTAATCCTGCTCGAGTTGTTTCCCGAAAAGCAGAAGACCCGGATCGATTTTTGGGCCACCAGAAAGGCCCTTGGAATTGAGGTGGTTTGCCTGACCAAGGTGATCAAGGAAGGACGAAACCTTTTTTATGAAAAAAATGGAAAAAGGATACCGATCACCCGGATCTACAACAGGGTTATCTTCGATGAGCTGCAGCGGATCGAAAATTTAAAGACCGATTTTAACCTTTTCGATGATGTTGAGGTGGAGTGGATCACCCACCCCGATTGGTTTTTTATCATTTCAAAATGTATTATGCCCATGCTGCGGCACCAGGCCATTCCGCCATCCTACTATTTGAACGACTACCCCGAAGGCATCGATCTGCACGATTATGTGATGAAACCACTGTTTTCGTTTGCGGGCAAGGGAATCGACCTTCACCCTACTTCGGAGACCATCGCACAGATCAAGGACAAACAAAATTACCTGCTGCAGCGCAAAGTGGTCTATGCCCCATTGATCAAGACCAATACCGAAAAAAATTCAAAAGTGGAACTGCGCATCCTATATGCATGGAATACCATGGAAAACCGCTTGAAGCCCATCATCAACCTGACACGCATGGGTAAAGGCGACCTGATCAACGTGTCCCATTTGACCCAGGATACCTGGATCGGGTCTTCCATCAGTTTTTTTGAGGAGTAAAGACCGGCCTTAAAAATCGAGTTGCTTTTGAATCTTGCACCATCATTGGCGGGCCGAGAGGAGTTTGGCCACATATTTCCCGATCATATCGAATTCAAGGTTTACGGTACTGCCTACCCGGTACGATTTGAACCGCGTGTGTTCGTAAGTGTAGGGAATGATGGCCACGCTAAAGGCGTTGATCCCCGAATCGATAACGGTCAAACTCGTGCCGTCAATGGTAATCGAGCCCTTTTCAATGGTAAGATGATCGGTAGAGGGAGCATGGGAAAAAGAAAAGATCCAACTTCCGTCTTTCAGTTCGATCCCGGTACAGACGCCGGTTCGGTCGACATGGCCCTGCACAAGGTGCCCATCGAGACGACTGCCCAAAACCATCGCCCGTTCCAGGTTCACCGGATCCCCGACCGTTAGCTGGCCCAAATTGGATTTTTGCAAGGTCTCGTCGATCGCGGTGACCTTATAGCTGTCATCGGATACATCCACTACGGTAAGGCAGACCCCGTTGTGGGCCACGCTTTGATCGATTTTCAATTCCCTGGCCAATGGCGATTTTACCGTGATGTGAAGATTGCTTCCCTCTCTTTCGAGTTTCCCTACCGTGC
>JBATHI010000440.1:0-3930 GCA_049666645.1 Flavobacteriaceae bacterium
GATTCCGGGGATATTCTGCAATTTGCCCTTCCCGTTTCGGCCGGTGTGATAAGCTTGATCAAAAAAGATTACGACGGCACAAAAAAATTGGCGCTTTCCTATGGAACAACCCTTGCGTTCACCTATACCTTGAAATATACGGTACATAAACAGAGGCCAGAAGGTAGGTATCGATTCGATTCCTTTCCTTCGGGCCATACCGCTTCGGCCTTTTCGGGCGCCTCTTTCATTCAAAGGCGGTATGGATGGAAATATGGCTGGCCGGCCTATTTTTTGGCCTGCATTGTTGGGGTAAGCCGAATGGAGGGTCCGGACGGTTATCACGATATAATAGATGTTGTGGCGGGAGCGGCCATAGGTATAGGAAGTACTTATATTTTCACCAAACCTTATTCCCAAAAAAAAATTACCCTAGGTTTTTCCACTAGAAAAGACCAAAGCCTCTTGATGATCAGCTATAAATTTTAAACAGACCCCCGTTCATTTCAAGATCTTATGTAAATTGGGAACCTAAGACCAACCTATGCCGTTATTTATCGTTATTGCGGGAATTCTTTTGCTGTTCCTCCTCATCGCCCGGTTTAAATTAAACGCCTTCATCGCCTTTATCATCGTTTCCCTTTTGGTCGGGCTTGCCGAAGGCATGGATTTGCTAAGAGTAGTCGATTCCATACAAAGAGGGATCGGAAATACCTTGGGCGAGCTGATCATGATTTTGGGCTTGGGTGCCATGTTGGGAAAGCTGGTGGCCGATAGCGGGGCGGCACAACGCATCACCACCAAGTTGGTCGACCGATTCGGCAAAAAAAATATTCAATGGGCCGTGGTGCTGACAGGTTTTATTGTCGGAATTCCGATGTTCTACACCGTTGGCTTCGTGATATTGATTCCCCTTGTCTTTACGGTAGCCGCGGCAACCGGACTCCCTTTGCTTTATGTAGGCCTGCCCATGTTGGCCTCTTTGTCGGTGACCCATGGTTATTTGCCCCCACATCCCGCACCAACGGGAATCGCGGTACTTTTCAAGGCCGATATTGGCAAGACCCTGCTTTACGGTATCATCATCGCCATTCCGGCCATCATTGTTGCCGGACCGTTATTTTCCAGGACCATTAAAAATGTGGTGGCCACCCCTCTAAAGGAATTTCTTAACCCTCGGGTGCTATCGGAGGAAGAAATGCCCGGGACGGCCATCAGTATCATCACCGCCTTGCTACCGGTAATTTTGATCGGCTTGGCCTCGGTCATCAACCTGTTGGTCCCCGAACAACATCCAATAAACCAGGTAACCGCCGTCATGGGGAACCCGGCACTTGCCATGCTCATTTCGGTATTGGTTGCGGTTTATACCCTGGGCCTTGCCAGGGGCAAAACGATGACCATGGTCATGGATTCGGTCACCCAATCGGTTGCCGGCATAACCATGGTACTATTAATCATCGGTGGTGCAGGGGGATTGAAGGAAGTATTGATCGATAGCGGGGTGAGCGGTTACATTGGGGATTTGTTAAAAGGCTCCACTATTTCGCCCTTGGTATTGGCCTGGCTGATCGCAACCGTCATTCGGGTTTGTGTGGGATCGGCCACGGTCGCCGGTTTAACGGCTGCGGGTATCGCACTCCCGTTGATTGGGGATTCGGGGGTCAGTGCTGAATTGATGGTCTTGGCCATAGGTTCTGGCAGTTTGATGCTCTCCCACGTCAACGATGGCGGTTTTTGGCTTTTTAAAGAGTACTTCAACCTCTCGGTCAAGGATACTATAAAGACCTGGACCGTAATGGAAACCACCGTAGGGGTCATGGGCTTGCTTGGCGTGCTGGTTTTGGATACATTTATCTGATGCCAATTGCCGATTCGGTAAGCAAACCCCTAAAGGGCCTTTAAAATTTATTCGGAAAACAAAAAAACAACAATATGGAAAATGCTTCAGAAAGAATTAAAACCTTGGGACTGGTACTGCCGCCGGCCCCGCCGCCAGCTGGCTTGTATAAACCCATTCTTGTCGTAGACCATTTTTTATATGTTTCGGGCCAAGGGCCGATGATGAACGACGGCAGCCTTTTCACGGGACGGGTGGGCGATGATCTAAGCCTGGAAGATGGCAAGCGGGCGGCACGTCAAGTGGCCCTGACCATGCTGGCAACAATCGCTACGCATTTTGGCGACCTGAACCGAATCAAGCGGCTTGTGAAAACCTTGGGCATGGTGAACTGTACCCCCGATTTCGGCAACCAACCTTTGGTCATCAATGGATTTAGTGAATTGATGGCCGATATTTTTGGCAAAGACCATGGCGTCGGCGTGCGCAGCGCCGTTGGCATGATGCTGCCCGGACAGGTGGCGGTCGAGATCGAGGCGATGTTCGAACTGTATCGATAAACAAACCATGAAAAAAGTGAATTGGTACGAATTAACGGATCCCGAGAAAATAAGTTCCCCTGCCCTGTTGGTCTATCCCGACCGCATTGAAAGGAACATTCAAAAAATGGTCGCCATAGCCGGTGATGTTTCCCGATTAAGGCCACATATCAAAACCCATAAAACAAGGGAGATCGTAATGTTACAAATGCATTATGGCATCACAAAGTTCAAATGTGCCACCATTGCGGAAGCGGAACTTTTGGGGCAATGCGGGGCCAAGGACGTTTTACTGGCCATGCAACCCGTGGGCCATAATGTCGATCGATTCTTTAGTTTGAAGAAAAGATTCCCGAATACCAAATTTTCAACCCTGGTCGACAATATAGGAACTTTACGGGAACTCAATGAGAAAGCCATGGAGTACAAAACCAAGATCGGCCTATGGATGGATCTGAATACCGGAATGGACCGAACCGGAATTGAACCGGGCCAAAAGGCCGAAGCTTTGTATTCATTAATGGCAACCCAATCGAATGTTGCACCAATGGGACTTCACATTTACGATGGCCATATTCGAAATTCAGATTTCGGAGAGCGAAAAAAAGTCTGTGATACCGCTTTTGAACCCGTATTGAAACTCGAAAAGCAGTTGGAATCACAGGGTATCGAGGTCAATACCATTGTGGCGGGCGGAAGTCCCACCTTTCCGGTACATGCCTTGCGCAAGGATGTGGAACTCGGTCCGGGAACGACCCTGTTATGGGATGCGCGATACGGACCACTTTTTGCGGACATGCGTTTTGAGATCGCCGCGGTGCTGCTCACCAGGATCATCAGCAAGCCCGCGCCAGGCCTACTTTGTTTCGATTTGGGCCATAAATCGATCGCTCCGGAAATGGATTTCCCCAGGGTATATATCTATGGCCTCGAAAACAGCCCTCAAATAAGCCAAAGCGAGGAACATTTGGTGGTGGCCTGTGAATCTGCCGACCATTACGAGGTTGGCGATGCCTTTTATGCCATTCCCATGCACATTTGCCCCACTGTTGCCAAATACGAAGAACTGCTCACGGTTGTCGATGGCACCGTGACCGGGACCTGGAAAGTGGCCGCCCGAAACCAAAAAATTACCATATAATCATGTTCATATTCGATGCGCACCTAGACCTATCAATGAACGCCATGGACTGGAACCGTGACCTAAGCTGGTCGGTGGCCGACATACGCCAAAGCGAATTAGGGATGAGCGACAAGGCAGATCGTGGCAACAACACCGTTTCCTTTGAGGAGATGCGAAAGGGCAATATCGGTCTTTGTATGGCGACCCAAATCGCGCGCTTTGTAAAACCACCAAATTCACTCCCAGGTTGGAGGTCACCCCATCAAGCATGGGCACACACCCAGGGCCAATTGGCGTGGTACAGGGCCATGGAATCCAAGGGAGAATTGGTTCAGATCAAAAACAAAACGGAGCTAGACGCCCATTTAAACAGTTGGGAAAAAAATTCGGTAGGGCATCCGATCGGCTACATCTTAACCTTGGAAGGAGCCGATAGCATCATTGACATG
>JBATHI010000441.1:0-13484 GCA_049666645.1 Flavobacteriaceae bacterium
AGTTGGAACGCCCCATTCCTATTTCCGTCATCCCATATCGCTCCAACAAGGTTTGTCCCGTGATAACGCGCCATTTTTCCAAAACGGGCACGGGCAACGCAGCCGAACCCGAGACCATCAATCTTAATTTGGAGGCCGATTCGGCCAATATTTTCTGACGGCCTTCGGGCGCTTGATCCCAGAAGGATATCAGTTTATAATAGATGGTTGGCACAGCCATAAAAAGGGTCAAGCGCCCCGATTCGATGATTTCCCAAACGGCCTGTGCATCAAATTTTGGCAAAAATTCACAACAGGCGCCGCACCAAAGCGCACATGACATGACGTTGATGATGCCGTGTACATGGTGCAAGGGCAATATGTTTAATATATAATCGTCTTTTTGCCATTCCCATGCGGTTACCAGGGCAATGATCTGTGCCTCAATATTGGCATGGGTGGTCACCACCCCTTTCGGTTTGCTGGTGGTACCACTGGTATACAAGATCATGGCCCTTCTGCCGCTATCGATTTCGGGCAAGAGAACGGTACGTTCCTTTAAAACCATGCCCAACGGCACAATGGAGGTGTCGGCAGCCGTTGCAAGGGGCGCAAGGAATTCTTCAAAATCTGGATGAACGATGACCATGGTCGCCCGGGTATCTTCGATCACATATTCGATCGAAGGTAAAGGATGGAGCTCACAGAGGGGTACTGCAATGCCACCTGCAGCCCAAATGCCCCATTGCACCGCGGTATATTCAAAGGAAGGGGGCACCAAGAATGCCACCCTCGCCTCGTTGAGATCTTTCTTTCCTTTCAGCAGGTTGGCCGCAACGCAATTTGAAGTCTCCCTTAGGGTTTTATAGGAATAGGCCCTGCCCTTGGAAACCAATGCCATGCGATGCTCAAAGTTTTTTGCTCTTTTCAGTAAGTTTATCATGGGTTGCAATTGGGCCGTTAAAGCATTACCGTCTTCCCCGTCCGATACGATTCGTCCGCGGCCAAAACAATACTAAGGCTGTTGACGGCGTCGCGTAAATGAGCATCCAAATCGGTGTTGTTGGAGATGGCTTTCAGAAAATACTGCTGTTCCAATAAACAGAGTCCGTCGTGATCGGGCTCGTCCGAGGTGTCGATGATTTGATCGGGTTTGGTGAATTTCCCGGTTTTATCCATATTACTGAAGTGTAGTTTTAGTCCGCCGGTCTTGGTATGGCCTTCTACATCATCCGAATCGCCCTTGGCCCCATCGACGATGGAAACACAGCCTTTTGGGCCGATGACATCCTTGATAAAAAATGCGGTCTCGCTTATCATCGGACCCCACCCGGCTTCGTACCAGCCTACCGACCCATCCTTGAAACGCACCTGCAACTGCCCATAATTATACATCTGCGGATCGATTTCGGCTGTCAGACGCGCTCCTATGGCGCTTACACTTACCGGGATGGATTTCGTCATCAGGCACATGATGTCTACATAGTGCACCCCGCAATCTACGATGGGCGACATCGAATGCATCAACTGTTTGTGGGTATACCATTGTTCCCCGGAACTTTGTTGGTTGAGGTTCATGCGCATCACCAGGGGTTTCCCAAGGGTCTGTGCGATTTCAACAAATTTCGTCCAGGCAGGATGTACACGGAGGATGTACCCTACCACCATTTTTCTGTTCTTTTCCTTGGCCAGATCCACCAGGCTTTGGGCCTCCTGTACCGTAAGGGCCAGCGGTTTTTCTACGAACACATGTGCATTTGATTCCAAAGCGGCCCGTACAAAATCGGCATGGGTATCGGGGTAGGTGTTGATCGACACCGCATCGGGCCGGGCCGTTTTTAGGGCGGTATGAAAATCGCCATAAGTGGGCAAGCCCCCCAAGGCCTTTGACAATTTTTCACGGCTTTCGGCTTTTCTGCTCACCAGGCCAACGATTTCAAACCCCTCCAACCGATGGTAGGCACGTGCGTGGGAAGCCCCCATATTCCCGCAACCCACCACAAGAACCTTTAATTTTTGCATCTTTTCCTGAAATTTTTAATCCAGCGCAAACGCTATGATTTGATTGCCTTTTTCGGTGCCCAGCTTTTCGCCCCCGCAGGCAATGGCTATATACTGTTTCCCGTTCACTTGGTACATGGCGGGCGTAGCAAAGGCGGCGGCCGGCAGCTTATATTCCCAAAGCAATTTTCCGGTTATCTTGTCAAATACCCGAAAATAAGCGTCTCTGGTGGCCCCTATGAACAGCAGTCCGTTTTCCGTCACTGCAGGCCCTCCATAATTTTCGGTTCCCGTTCCCTTGATTCCTTGTGCCACCAACTCGGGGGTTTCCCCCAATGGGACAGACCATTTATAATCGCCTGAATTCATGTCTATGGCATGCAGCGTCCCCCATGGAGGGGAAATGGCCGGAAGCCCCCTATTGTCCAAAAATTTGTTGTATCCTTTGTGTTTATAGGGTATTTTCGGCACTTTGAAAATGCTATCGTCCAAGGCCATATCGTGCTTGATTTCCTCATCGAACAAAAATCTTAAAAGTGCCTCTTTTTCATTTTTTCCAATTTGAGGAAAACCCGTCATCATTCCTTTTCCCTGTGCGACGATCATGGCGACCTCGTTTTTTGTTTTGTTTACCCCGATGTTGACCAAGGAGGGGAAACCACTAGCTGTCAATCCTTTTCTGTCGGCTTGATGGCAGGTCGCACAATATTTTGAATAGGCCAATGCCCCAGGGGGTGCTTTGGCATCGATGCTGTCATTATTTTCCATTTGCAGGAACCAGGCCATTTCGTTCGAATTCACATAGAGGATCCCTTCCCCTGGATCGGCTGCCGCTCCGCCCCATTCCGCCGCACCGTCATAACCGGGCAATAAAAGTACCGGATTTAGGCCGGGAGGGGCATAGATGCGCCTATCGGCTTGGAGCAACTGGGCCAGCAGTTCATCCCGGTTTTCCGCATACGGACTGATATCGGCCTCGGTGAGTTCGTCGGACTGCCTTGCAAATGGCTTGGGTTTTGTGGGTATGGGCTGGGTGACCGAGGCTTGCTCACCAGCAAGATCGGATTTTGGCACGGGCACTTCTTCATTTTCAAATAATGGGGCCCCTGTTTTTCGGTCAAACAGAAATACAAAACCTTGTTTGGTGACCTGTGCCACGGCAGCCACTTTTTTCCCATTGTGCACAACGGTAATCAGATTGGGCGGTGCAGGGGGGTCACGATCCCAAATATCATGATGTGTGAACTGAAAGTGCCAGAGCCGCTTTCCGGTTTTGGCATCCAAGGCCAACAAACAGTTGCTGTACAGATTATTCCCTTTTCGAAATCCGCCATAGAAATCAGGGGCGGCCGATCCGGTGGGCACGTAGAGGATACCTGTTTCCTCATCGAGGGCCATCCCGGCCCAATTGTTGGCCGCCCCCGTTATTCCGTCGGCATAGGCTTCGCGATTTTCCCAGGTCTCGTTTCCTTCTTCCCCCGGACGGGGAATGGTATGGAAGACCCAAGCCACTGCTCCCGTGATCACATTAAAGGCCATGATGTCACCAGGGGCGGCACCAGGCCCTTCAGACAAACGGAGCGGCATCACGATGAGGTCTTCAAATACGGTACCGGGGGTATTGGAAATGACGAAATTTTCTTTGGCGAATTCCGGCAGGCCGGAGCGCAAGTCAACTTTGCCGTTGTTCCCAAAACCCGCAATGGGCTTGCCTGTCAAAGCATTTAATGCATAAAGGTCTGGACCTACGGTATATAATATCCGCTTGTCGTCCCCTTTTTCCCAATAGGCCACGCCCCTACTGGTAGAATGCCAAACTTTCAAGGAATCCCCGAAACGCCAAATTTCCTTTCCCGTGGCGGCATGCACCGCAAAGGCCCGCATGGCAGCTGAAACACCGTATAATATGGTATCCACAACAATCGGGTTCATCTGCATTTGACCGTAGTCGGGGGAGGCATAGGTCCATGCGACTTTTAAATTTTTTACGTTTTCCGCGGTAATCTGCGATAGGGTGGAGAAGTGGTTTCTGTCGTCCCCGCCCAAATAGGATGCCCATGTGGTATAGTCATGAACCGATCCAGGCTGCTGCTCGGAGGGCGCACAGCCCGCCAAAACCAAGATGCAGATAGCGGCCAACGGAAATACGGTTTTTAAAAACATTTTGTCGGATCGAAAGTTTCTTAAAAGTAAGGAAAAACAAATAACCTAGCGGTAGCTCAATTGGGATTCCATTGAAGGGTTTATCGAAGAACCGATATCGCTTGAGGCCAAGCCCCCATTTCGTGGAAAATCATTGCGCCCGGAGGGTGATTGAAGAGCAAATTTTTATAGGCGGATTGGCGGGCGCCATTTCAAAATATTTAACTACATTGTGAGGGCAAACCAGCAATTAAAGGCCAAAACAGGGGTAATTTGCCAACAAGCCATCCGAAAAAAATGTTATAACCAGCATTAATTCAACCAACCATGTCTCAATTTGCCTCTACCGTATCGAAACGGCTATTTTCCCTCGATGTTTTCCGGGGATTGACCATGTTTCTGCTGATTGCCGAAGCAGCAGGCTTCCACCACAATTTTGTTGGACTTACCGAAGGCACCGCTTTTTCGGGATTGGCCATGCAATTGGAACACCATACTTGGAACGGACTTCGGTTTTGGGACCTCATCCAGCCTTTCTTTATGTTCATCGTAGGGGTGGCCATGCCATTTTCCATGCGCAAGCGATTGGAATCGGGCTCTCGGGCCGCGGTCACCAAACACATTCTGAGACGCTGTTTCCTGCTCTTCAGTTTCGGGGTACTCCTTCATTGTGTCTATGCCGAAGCCTTGGTTTGGGAACTGTGGAACGTGTTGGTACAATTGGCCTTTACCATCTTGATCGCCTACGCCATCATGAACACTTCCCATAAAGTGCAGATCGGGGTATCGATCGGACTGTTGGTATTGACTGAAATATTGTACCGTGCTTATAATCCGGGCAGTCCGTATGCCGAAGGCCACGAAAGTTTCGGTTCTTTTGTTGACATGCTGGTCATGGGCAAGATCAACGATGGTTATTGGGTATTCGTCAATTTCATCCCAACTGCGGCACATACGATCTGGGGCGTTGTTTGCGGACAAATATTACTCTCTCACCGTTCGGCACAGGAAAAATTGAAGCCATTTATCATCTGGGGCTCTGTTATTTTGGTACTGGGCTTTGCGATGGACCTGCTGAACATTACCCCGATCATCAAGCGCATCGCAACCACTTCCTTCACCTTGGCATCCGGGGGCATTACCATTCTTACCTTGTCGTTGTTTTATTGGTGGATCGATGTGAAGGACAACCACAAAAAATGGCTGAAAATATTTTCCGTAGTGGGCACCAACTCGATTTTCATCTACCTATTTGCGGAAACTGTCGGAAACCAATGGTTTACCGGTTTTGGTCATATTTTCACGGAAGGCCTGTTGGCCCCGTTGGGGATTTCCGAAAAGGTGATTATGGTGATCAATGCCCTTTTTGTGCTGTATATTTTTTGGTACATCACCTATTTTCTGGACAAGCACAAGGTATATTTTAAGGTCTAATCAATTCCCGCTTATGAATAGATTCAATATGGGCTATATTAAACGAATTCTCTGTTTTGCCATGGTTTGGGTAGGCTCCCAGGCCGTTGCACAGGAAACCCCCATGCCAACTGAGGGTTGGGAACCCTTGTTCAATGGAAAGGATCTGAGCGGCTGGACCGTAAAAATACACCATTACGAGGTCGGGGATAATTATGGCGATACCTTTCGCGTGGCCGATGGGACGATCCAAGTGCGCTATGATCGGTATGAGGATAGTTTTGACGACCGTTTTGGGCATTTGTATTACGACAAGCCCTATTCTTACTACCATTTGGTGCTCGAATATCGTTTTGTCGGGGAATTGTATCAGGGCGCCCCGGACTACACCTTCAAGAACAGCGGGGTCATGTTCCATTCCCAAGACCCCAAGACCATGCCCAAAGAGCAAGACTGGCCCATTTCGGTGGAAATGCAGTTCCTCGCCGGGATAGAGGAGGGAACGCCCCGACCCACGGGCAATATGTGCTCCCCGGGCACCGATGTGGTTTATGAAGGCAAGATCGATCCGCGACACTGCATCAATTCGAGTTCCGATACTTATTTTGGAGATCAATGGGTCAGGGCAGAGGCCATTGTTTTGGGGGATTCATTGATCGCCCACATCATCAATGGCAAAAATGTACTGGAATACACCCAGCCCCAAATAGGCGGAGGGGTCGCCAATGGTTTTGACCCTGCCCAAAAAATAGACGGGAAATTATTGAAGGAAGGCTTCATTGCCTTGCAGAGCGAGGGCCAGCCGATTGATTTTCGAAATATATCAATTCGAAACCTAAAAGGGTGCATGGATCCCAAAGCCAAGAATTATGAAGCCTACTTTATAAAATCAAACCCCGCCGATTGTACTTATTGAAGGGATCCTTCGCTTTCCCAAGCAATATTGACGGCCTATTGGTTACCTTGCCCAACCCATTATTTTTCGTAGAGTTCCAGGGGCAGGCAATCGGGATCTTCAAAAAAAGTAAAGCGTTTTTGGGTTGCCGCATCGATACGAACTACTTCAGTGATAACGCCTTTGCGATTGAGATGGGCAATAGACTTCTCAATGTCATCGACCTCAAAGGCCAGATGGCGAAGTCCTGCCGCTTCTGGTCTGGAGGGCCGTTTTGGAGGGTTGGGGAAGGAAAACAATTCGATAACGTATTCGCCGTTCAGGGCAAGGTCCAACTTATAGGAATTCCTTTCCTTTCGAAAGGTTTCCGTGATGATTTGAAGGCCCAACACCTCCACATAAAAGTGTTTGGACACTTCATAATTGGTGCAGATAATGGCGATATGGTGTATGCTTTTGAGCAATATGTTGCTTTGAATCATTCCGAATGTCTTATTGAATATCCTCCGGATATTTCCCTGCGACCGTCCATCCGCCATCAACGGGAATGGTTTGACCATTGATATGGGCCGCTTCTTCCGACAACAGGAAAAGAACAACTTTCGCGATATCCTCTGGCTTGCCCACCACGCCCCTTGGGATTAACTTGCCCCAAATGCCCTCGTAATCGGGCTGTTCTTTTTTGGTGCGTTCGGTCAAGGTCGCACCTGGCGCCACCGCATTTACGGTAATTTGGTATGGGCCCAATTCATAGGCAAGATTACGGGCAAACATTTGTAAGGCCGCCTTCGTCATCGAATATGCGGTCAGTCGGTGATAGGCTTGAATGCCCACTTGCGAAGACATCATGACCATTCGTCCGCCCCCGCCCCGCTTGATCATTTCCTTGGCCGCGCGTTGTGCAAGAAAAAAGGCCCCTTGGAGGTTCACCTTCATTACTTTTTCAAAGGATTCAGGGGTAAATTCCAGAAAATTTCCAAAGAGGGTTATGCCGGCATTGGGGACCACAAAATCGATCTTGCCAAAATGTGAGAGGGTAAAGTCGACCATTTTGTTGATGGTGCCGATATCTCCGGCATCGCCCCAAAAAGAAAGGCAGCTGCCCGGATATCGTCTGTCTAATTGCGACGCCGCCAGGTTGGCCCGTTCCTCGTCGAGGTCATTCAGGATTACATTGGCACCCGATTTAAGCAACAGTTGCGCGATTGCATATCCGATGCCCTCTCCGGCACCGGTTATTATGGCTACCTTATTCTTTAATCCGGAGTACTGCATTAAAAATAGTCTATTGGTGTTCCCGCGACCTTGGGCCGATATACGAACAATCCGCCACTTAAGGGAAATCGCTTTATTTGTGCTTTGTTCAACCCACTTCTTGCCGTTGTAATATACAACGAATCGAGCTGTTTACCACCAAAACAACAGGAAGTTACATGAGGTGCCCCAACCCATACGTTCTCCAGGACATTCCCGGTGTCTGGATCCCATCTCCGCACTTGATTGCCCCCCCAATGACCGATCCACAGCTTGTTCTCGACATCTATGCACATCCCATCCGGACTCCCATAATCTTTCGGGACAGTGAAGGCTACCCGTGGGTTCGACAGGGAATCGGTCGAGGCATCGAAATCAAAGGCCATAATTTGAAATGTAGGGGAATCGATGTAATAGAAGGTCTTATTATCGGAGGTCCAGGCCATGCCATTGGAGATGGCCGTTTCACGGACCAGGACGGCAGTTTGGCGATTTTTTTGAACCCGATAGAGGTTTCCCGATTTCGGATGAAAATTTTTGTGCATGCTCCCGATCCAAAAATGCCCATTTGGACTCACTTTACCATCATTATAGCGCATTTCCGGATCGCTGTTCTCCAACAGGCCCAAGGCAGTCAATTTTCCCGATTCAATACCGAATTCGGCCATTCCCGATTCAAGGGCCATCAAGAGGTTACCATTGTTCATGGGAACGGCAGCGCCTACCATATCGTCAAAAGACCAATTTGTATTTTTTCCAGTGGTAGGATGATGACAGTGCAGTTGTTTCCCCTCAATATCGACCCAGAACAGCAACTGCCTTTTCCAATCCCATACAGGGCCTTCGCCCAAGGTGGCTTTGGCATCAAAAAGTAGTTCGGCATGGCCCATCCTTGGTTCCGGCATGAAGTGTTAGGGATTTGTATTAGGGTTCCAAATTTTTTCTGGCCTGATCGTGTCGACCGCCGTTCGATTATTTTAAGATGCCGGCATACTTGATTTTGTTCGCGAGCAGCTCGGTGGCCGCCAAAATGGCCTCATCGTTGTTAAGGTTATATTCGTAAAGCCCTTCCCTGTAGAAATAGCGCTTCACGATTTCATCCTTCAATTTCGACCGTATTTCATTTTGATAGGTTTCCAATGCCGTAATCTTACTTTTATCGAGATCCGACAATAGGGTTTTGATATCATTTTCGATGGCTTCGTTGAAAGTCACCTCTTGCCGCTCGCCCAAAGCTTCCTTCAAGGTCTTTTCCGTTTTGGTTTCGAACGTAAAGTTGCTTTGGGAAACAAAACTTTTGAATTGCTGGAAATCGCCGTCTGAAAATTTAAAGGTCTTGGTATCGGGAAACTGATGCTGGTAATAAAATGAAGTGGCATAATCAAATATCACATTGCTGTTGATTAAGGCATTGGTGAGCTCGTTGGCCTTGGTCGCATCGATTTCAACATCGGGGAGCACCCCGCCACCATCCTGGACTTTGCGGCCATTTCGGGTGGAATAATCCTTGAAACTGCTGGTTTGAACGGCATTGCCCTCTTCATCCCTGTTCCAATAATCCAGGGATTGTATGCAGCGGCCCGAAGGCGTATAATAGCGGCTGATCGTCACTTTTAACTGTGTGCCATAGGTAAGCTTTAAAGGGCGTTGTACCAATCCTTTACCAAAAGTGCGCGCCCCCATCACCACTGCGCGATCGAGGTCTTGGAGGCTTCCCGACACGATTTCACTGGCAGAGGCGCTGCCACCGTCGACCAAGACCACCAAGGGAATCTGATTGTCTTCGGGGCTGTTCCTGGTCTTATATTCCTGGTTGAATTTCTTTACTTTGGACTTGGTGGTGACGATCAATTCGCCTTTGGGAACAAAGATATTGGTTACGTTGATCGCTTCTGTGAGCAGCCCCCCGGGATTGCCGCGTAGGTCGAGGATGATACCCTGGGCACCTTTGCCTTTCAAGTCGTTTAACGCCTCCTTGGTCTGATCCGATGCCTTGGCATTGAATTTATTCAGCACGATATAACCGGTTTTGTCATCGACCATATGATAATAGGGTACTGCATCGACTTCAACCGCAGACCTGGTAATGACCGTGGTTTTGATTTCCCCCTGACGCCTATAGGATATGTTCACCGTGGTGTTATTGGCTCCTTTGAGCAGCTCACTGGCATTGTCGTCGAAGGCGGACACTTCTATATCGCCAATTTTGATGATCTCATCCCCCGCTTTTAGGCCTGCCTTGTCGGCCGGATAGTCTTTATAGGGCTCGATGATCAAAAGTTTGTCTTTGAAGGAACGTACCAAGGCCCCGATACCCGAGTATTCCCCGGCATTGTTGATTTTATATTCCTCCACGTCCTGCTCATTCAAGAACTTGGTATAAGGGTCTAGATCGTCCAACATATTCTTGATGGCGGTATCCATGAGTTCGGCAGGGTTGGTCTCGTCCACATAGTTCATATTGAGTTCTTTGAACAAGGTGGTAAAGATTTCAATCTGCTTGGCGATTTCGAAGAAATCACTCTTAAAACTACTGCCTGCCACCAAAAGACATATGGCGAGGACCGGAACAATTATTTTTGTTTTAATCGATCTTTTCATCATCAACTTTGTTTACGAATTTCTGTAGAATTTTTTTAACATGTAGCTCAATGGTTTGGTATTGTGGCATATCCTTCCCAAGGTATAAAAATAGGAACGCAAAGTTTCCCACACTATTGTTAAAAAGAATCGGTTTGTTCAATCGATAGGCCTCGCGAAGCAACCTCTTGATCCGGTTGCGCTTCACGGCACTCTTGAAGTTTTTTTTGGGCACTGAGACCGCGGTTTTGAACCTCACCTTTTCTGCCGGCCCGGTTTGGACATAGATCAATTTTATGGGATAGGAGGTCACGGCCTTCCCTTCCACAAACAACCGATCGATCAGTTTTTTGCTTTTGAGCTTTTCTTTTTTGGGGAAAGTGAATGGCATAGTGGCGCAAAAGTAAACATAATAAGCCTCTTCCGGATTATGATAATTGTCATAGTTGGCTTTATGCACGCTTGTTAAATTAGCCCGAAGTACCCATCATCCTCTAAAATCATATTCATGGGCGAATTAAAAGTTGAAAAGTTGGCGGGAAGCGCCGCAAAAACAAAATACATCAATCACCTATTGCGCGATATCGCAGCCTTGGAACTGATGTTGGATCGGGGCATGATCGAAAAATCGCCAATAAGGATCGGGGCAGAACAGGAATTTTGTTTGGTCGATGATTCCTGGGAACCGGCCAACACGGCCATGGAAATCCTGAAAAAGCTCGATGACCCCAAATTCACGACCGAACTGGCCCTTTATAATTTGGAAGTGAACCTAGACCCGCTGTCGTTGACCGGGGATTGTTTTTCCAAAATGCACGGCCAATTGAACGGCTTATTGGAAAAGGCAAGAAAAATCGCCGAAAAACACGGATCAAAAGTACTGCTGACGGGGATATTACCCACCATCGACCAGCGGCATTTGACAGAGGCGTCCATGACCCCACTTAAAAGATACCAGGTGCTCGATAAAACCATTAGGGAACTGAGGGGGAATCAAATTGAACTCCATATCAAGGGGGTCGATGAAATAAACCTGCATCACGATTCCATTCTTTTTGAAGGATGCAATACCAGTTTCCAGTCGCACTTGCAGATCGATGCCGACGACTTCGAAGATACCTATAATTGGGCGCAGACCATTGCCGGCCCTGTGCTTTCGATCTGTGCCAATTCCCCATTGCTTATGGGCCGTGAATTATGGCAGGAAACCAGGATCGCCCTATTTACCCAAAGCGTGGATTCAAGGGCCAGCACCAATTTGCTCAATGAAAGGGAGGCCCGTGTTGGGTTTGGCAGGGATTGGGCCAAAGGCTCGGTGGCCGATTATTATAAGGAAAGCATCGTCCGTTTCAGGAGTTTGTTGAACGCCGAATTCGGGACCGATAGCCTTACCGAATTGGAAAATGGCAAGGTGCCCAAACTGAAGGCACTTCAGCTGCACAATGGCACGGTTTACAAATGGAATCGGGTGTGTTATGGCATCACGGACGGCAAACCACATATCCGGATCGAAAATCGATACATGCCTTCCGGACCGACCACCATGGATGAAATTGCCAATATGATGTTCTGGGTGGGATTGATGCGGGCAAGACCCAAGCAATACACCGATATCCGAAACAAGATCGACTTCAAGGATGTAAAAAGCAATTTTTACAATGCGGCACGCTATGGGACCGCCGCCCAGTTCTACTGGGAGGGACGCCTCGTGCCCTGTAAGGAACTCCTGCTCGACGAACTGTTGCCGATGTCCTATCGCGGTCTGTACGCGATGAACGTGTTGCCGGAGGATGCGGAAAAATATCTCTCCGTTATAGAAAACAGGATCAAGACCAGAAATGGTGCGCGCTGGATCATAGAGAGCTATCGCAAACTGAAAAAGGAACACAAGTCACACGATGTGCTTCACCTGCTCACGGCGGCCATGTACCAGCATGAGAGAAAGGGGTACGCTATCGATGCATGGGAATTGGCCCGTGGCAATGAATTTAGCTGGGATGCCAACAAACGGAAAGTGAGACAACTGATGAATACGGACATCATTTCTGCCCAAGATGATGACAGTGCCGAACTGGTGCTCAAAATCATGTATTGGAAGAACATCCATCACCTACCCATTATGGACGCCAAAATGGAGCTCGTAGGGCTACTTACCTGGACGGATGTCAAACATTTTATGGATCACCCAAAAAGTGCGGAAAGAAGCATCAAGAAGATCATGAGAACACAACTGATCACCATCGATGCGGATGCCACGGTGAAGGAAGCCAAAGCATTGTTGGCGACGAACCAGATCAATTGTTTGCCCGTTATGGGGAACCATAAGCTTGTGGGAATCATGACCACAAAGGATGTATAGTTGCTCCTTCCATCCATGACCGGAATAGCGAAGCATAAAGCGAAGGACATACGGCCGGCCCGTTACATCGGACAGTTGCAAGGGAAAGCCAAAGGCCCCACCTTGTTGTTCTTCGGGGGCATACACGGCAATGAAATGGCCGGGGTCAGGGCGATTGAAAAGGTTTTTAAGGTTCTGGGCCCATATGCCGATCAGGTCAAGGGATCGATCTTTGGGATTCGGGGAAACATTCCCGCACAGCTCAGCCAAAAACGTTTTTTGGACGATGACTTGAATCGACTTTGGACCACGGAAAGGGTTGCGGACATTTTGGGCAAGCCTGCCGCGGAACGCAACGCAGAGGAATCCGAACTCTTCGAAATCAACGCCCTTCTCACCGAAGTGATCCGAACCGAATCGCCCCCGTTCTATTTTATTGATTTCCACACCACTTCGGGCAAGACCAGACCTTTCATCACCATTAACGATGCCCTGATCAACCGAAGGTTTTCCCTCCTTTTTCCGGTCCCCATCGTTTTAGGGATTGAAGAATACCTGGAAGGGCCGCTGCTCAGCCTGATGAACGAGCAGGGCTATGTCTCTTTGGGATTTGAATCGGGCCAACATAGCGAATTGAACGCCGTAAGCAATGCTTTTGCGTTCATGTGGTTGAGCTTGGTCTATGCAGGTTGCATCCCAAAAGCCCTGGTTCCCGATTTCGCAACTTTATTTGGCCAGCTCCAAAAAGATGCCAAGGGCGATTCGGGATTTTATGAAGTGACCTACCGTCACATATTGGCCGAAGGCACCGAATTTAAAATGCTGCCAGGCTTCACGAACTTTCAAATTGTGGGTAAGGGCACGACGCTGGCCATACACGAC
>JBATHI010000442.1:0-6972 GCA_049666645.1 Flavobacteriaceae bacterium
ACCGTATCGAATGGCGCAACAACACTGCTGAATTTGAGCTTTGGAAGCAAGGGCGGACGGGTTTTGCCCTTGTCGATGCTGGAATGCGCGAACTCAACGAAACGGGATATATGCACAACCGTGTCCGCATGCTGGTGGCGAGTTTCCTGTGCAAGCACCTTCTGATCGACTGGCGCTGGGGCGAAGCCTATTTTGCCGAAAAATTACTGGATTATGAGATGGGTTCCAATGTTGGAAATTGGCAATGGGCCGCGGGTAGCGGTGTCGATGCCGCCCCCTATTTCCGCATTTTCAATCCCATGACACAAGTAGACAAGTTCGACAAGAACCGTGAATATATCACACGTTGGATACCCGAATTACAGGGGTTCGATTATCCCGAGAAGATGGTCGACCACAAAATGGCCAGGGAACGCTGTTTAAGGGTATATAAGGCGGCCGTCGGTTAAACTTCGACCTTGTCAAATACGATGGCTATCTCGATAATTGTCTGTGGAGTTCCGCCTTTTCAGCCATACGATACCGTAGCTGGTTCAAATAGCGAAGGGCTACCCTGTTATTGTAGTCCGAATAAGATCTAGAAGCCAAGTCCATGGCTTTTTCCAGGTCACCATTGATTTCATTGCTGATGGCCATATTGTAATAGGCCCGCCCTGCCACTTTTGATTTGGGATGGTCCAGGTCTTGCTCCCATAATTGGGCAGCACCATCCCAATCCCCTGTTTGTGCCCTTCTTTTGCCCATTACGAAATTATCGGTTCCCCTGACAAAATATTCCCTTGAGATTCTTTTGCTAAGGGGCCTGATACTGGCCGCATAGCGGTTACCACCATAGGTGCTTTGCTGTAAAACGGCTTCCTTTCTGCCGATCACCGCCTCTATGGCCCGAACAGGATTGATACCTTGGCCGCTCGATGTAATATGGTCATTGGTGAGCCATTCGTCCAATACCGATCGGGTAACCGGGTCATAAATTCTCCAGCCGGCCTTGATCAAGGTGTTCAAGGTAACTTTATGGCCCGGAACGGAGGCATTGATTCCCAAATTGTTGGGGATGTCCACCATTGCCGTCTCATAGTTGACCTGGGTATCGGTATCGTACACTTCAAGTGAAAAAAGCACCTCAACATCATTTGCCTCACAAATGGCGTTCACCGTTTCCCAATTCAATGGGGCAGGAAACACCCCCAAGCCCTTGCGCTCGGCTTCAGTGGATTCGAGTAAGGCCACCGATTCAAAACGATCGTCCCTGCTTAGTTCATCGAACAACCCCGTTACGGCTGCATTTGCACCTTCCTTATCCAATCGGAGGCCTTCCAACGATAGGATTTGATCGAGCTTATCGATAGCCTTGTTTCCTTCAGAGGGCACACTTCGGTTGATGATGCCAAGCTTGGATACATCCGATGGAATATATACCCGGGCAGGTTCAACAGCGCCCATGGTCAGCTGGTTGGTGGCACTGCATCCCCCTATAAAAAAAGAAATGCCTAAGATCAGTAAATATTTAAATTTTAACATGTCGCGGCTCTTGATATTGATTATTTTATGGCACGCCCACTAAGGATGTGCTTGGTAATTAACAGTTTAAACGACGATTTTATTGTGTGACTTCGATAAAAACCAGTTTTCAGATGAACTTGATCGCCCAGTATCCCAAACCAAAAATGGAGATTATGGGCAATTCCATATCCCCAAAAACAACTTTCCGCCTAATCTTGGAAGAATATAAATGGAAGTCGGTCCGATAATTAGAAAATCTTATATTTACAAATGGCACTCATGTTTCCAATTGGGCCACCACGTCCTTAAACATCAAGAAATACTAATCCGATCCATCAATGAGAAAAATTGTCTTTACCGCTTTATTGCTGCTTACCATGACTATGGTCACAGCACAAAAAATGACGAATAATAAAAAAGCCATCATCGCCTCGGTTGAAAAACATGAGGCCGAATTGATCAAGGCCAGCGATGCCATTTGGGCCTTGGCCGAAACCGCCTTCGAGGAAACGGAATCCTCCAAAATATTGGCCGATTATGCGGAAAAAAATGGTTTTACCGTCTCCAGGGGAGTGGCGGGAATCCCCACGGCATTTACGGCCACCTATGGTTCGGGAAAACCCGTTATCAGTATACTGGGTGAGTTCGATGCGTTACCGGGCATCTCCCAAAAAGCACAACCCGACAAAGAGGCGCTGAATGAGGGGGCCGCTGGCCATGGTTGCGGCCATAACCTCTTTGGAACCGCCAGCTTGGGTGCTGCCATCGCGGTGAAGGAACTGATGGAAGCCGGCAAGATAAAAGGCACCATCAAGTTCTTGGGAACGCCCTCGGAAGAAAAATACTTCGGCAAGATATGGATGGTGCGGGAAGGGCTTTGGAATGATGTTGATGTGAACCTAAGCTGGCATCCGGCCGCGGCCACGGAAGCCGATGTGCAAAGCACCTTGGCCTTGGTCGATTTTAAGGTTGAATTTTTTGGGCAGGCCGCCCATGCTTCAATGGACCCATGGAACGGGCGCAGTGCGGCCGATGCCTTGGAACTGTACACCACGGGCATCAATTATTACCGGGAACATATTCAGCCCACGGTTCGGATACATTACCATATTCAGGATGGAGGTCAGGTGGTCAATGTGGTCCCCGATTATGCCCGGTTGTGGGTTCGTGTCAGGGACACCAAGCGAAGTGGCATGATGCCCGTGTATGAGCGGGTAATGAAAATGGCCGAAGGAGCGGCCATTATGGCCAATGTTGACTATAAGATATCCTTGATATCGGGCATCTATGAGGTTTTGGTGAACAGGGCCGGAGGTGAAATCATGCAGGACAACCTGGAACTTTTGGGGCCAATATCATACACAGAAGAGGAAACCGACTTCGGAAAAAAAATTCAGGAAGCAACGGGCAAACCGCAGATCGGGATGGATAGCAGCATTAAACCCCTTCTGGCGACCAAGGAAAACCCAGGTGGCGGCTCCACCGATGTAGGGGATGTCAGCTGGAATGTACCCAATATCAATTTAGGGGTTACCGTGGCCCCTAAAGATACCCCATGGCATTCATGGGCCGTGGTGGCTTGCGGCGGCATGAGCATCGGTCATAAAGGCATGATCTATGCCGCAAAGGCATTGGGCATGACCGCAGTGGATTTATTTGAAAATCCGGGATTGGTAGAAAAAGTGAAAGCGGAATTCAAGGAACGAAAGGGTAGCGAAGTATATGAACCCATCATCCCGGAAGGACCCCCACCCATCGGAAAAAATTAATATATAACGACATGAGCACTGGAGAAATCGTAAAGAAGTACGACCACGGAGAAATCAAAGTGGTTTGGAAACCCAAGAAATGTATTCATTCCGGCATTTGTGTAACAACCTTGCCAAAAGTATACCATCCACAGGAAAAACCCTGGATAAGGCCTAAGGAAGCCTCAGCAGAAGAATTGATCGCACAGATCAAAAAATGCCCTTCAGGTGCATTGGACTATGAATTGGACGATGGGCCGGCAAAACTACCTATTGGCTCTTCACAACAGACCGAGATACAGGTCAACGCCAAGGGTCCCTTATTGATTAAAGGTGAACTGACCGTGACCTTGCCTGATGGAACGGTCGAAATGAAGTCGAACACCACGGCCTTTTGTCGATGTGGGGAATCCAAAAACAAACCTTACTGCGATGGCACCCATCGGAAAGTTCAATTCGAAGGCTAGGCCCCCTTTTATAACATTTTGCCTTTGAACACTTTCCAGTGATGACCGAAAAAGAAAAAATGCTTTCGGGCAATCCTTACAATTCCAGGGATCCGGAATTACTCGCCATGTACCATAAGGCGAGACACCTGTTCCAAGAGTATAACCGACTAGAATCCACTGAAAGCGGAAGAAGGGAGGCCCTATTGCTCCAACTGTTCAAATTCAAAGGTGAGAGGGTCTGGATAGAGCCCCCGTTTTATTGCGATTATGGGGAAAACATTTCCATTGGGGAAGGCACCTTTGTGAATGCCAATTGTTTTTTCCTCGACAACAATGCCATAACCATAGGCAGGAACGGACTGATAGCCCCATATGTGCAAATCTATACCGCAAAGCACCCGGTAAAAGCGAACGAACGCATTATTTTCGATGCTAAGGGAAAATCGAGCTATTTGACGAAAACCTGTCCGGTCACCATAGGGGACAATGTCTGGATAGGCGGCAATACGGTCATCATGCCCGGGGTAAAAATAGGGGACAATGTGACCATTGGGGCCGGCTCGGTGGTCACAAAGGATATTGGGAGCAATATTTTGGCCCTTGGTAATCCGTGCAAAGCAATCAAACAGATATAAGATGTTCCTATTTGATATTTCAGAATCGGTTTTTGAGACCTTGGGGGTCATTTTTGGTGTCGGGGCCTGTTTTGTGATCGCCCTCCAAGTACATAAGGAAAAGACTTCCGGCAAACCGAGCAGCCTGTCCATGGGCTTTTTGGTGGGCTGGATTTTTATCTACTTGTTTTGGGGGCTCTACGGACTTCGATTCGATGCCGTTGCGCTTTGGCTCACCAATGCCATTGCCCTCGTATTGCAGATTGCCATGTTCATCGTGGTGCTTAAGAAGAAAAACAAGATCAAAATCGGATAGCAAAAGCAAGTGTGCCGACCATCGCGAAATGCCATGCCCATACTTGGGTTCCCGTTCCGATTATAATGGATATATTTAGTCCGGGCAAATTTTTAGCGCCTTAGTATCAAAAGAATTGAAAATACATCGAGAAAATGACCGTAGGGGAATAGTTCAATGGCGTGTAACAATTTCAGAGATCCCATGCATCATTCAAATATTAACCTTTTTTAAAAAGAAAAAATGAAAATACGAAACATATTGCTCTTGTTATTGGTCTTACATTGTGGGCTGATATGCGCCCAATCCTTTGATTTTAAATACGATCATTTCTCCTTTATCGTGAAGGATTTGGATAAGGTCGGCGATTTTTATGCCAACATCCTGAACTTGGAGGAAATTCCGCATCCCTCCGCCACCTCAGGATTTCGTTGGTTTAAGATCAACGGGGATACCCAACTACACCTTATTGGCAAAGACAGTGTCGCCATGGAACACAACAAGAGTGTGCACCTCTGTCTTGCGACCCAGCATTTGGATGATTTCATAAAGCATTTGGATGATTTACATATCCCATTCTGGGATTGGCCCGGAAAGGAAAGTGCCGTTACCGATCGTGCCGATGGGGTGAAACAGATCTATATCAAGGACCCGGAGAACAATTGGGTTGAAATCAATACTGCAATGCACGAGTGATAGGGTTTAAAAATACAGTATATGGCAAATTCAATTAAAACGATATTTAAGTTGGGTTTCCCTTGGCAGACACAGGATCCTTTTTTGTTCTGCGTCTATCATTTGGATCATTTTCCGCAGGCCAGGGAAGACATGACCCCCGATGCCTCCTTGGAGGGCAGAATGTTGGGAAACGACTTCACCATCAAAGATGGGTGGCGCATGTACCATGGCGAAACCGTTCCCGGCTTTCCCGCACATCCACATCGGGGGTTCGAGACCGTGACCATCGTGAACAAAGGCTATTGCGACCATTCCGATTCATTGGGGGCCGCTGGCCGTTTCGGCGAGGGCGACGTGCAATGGATGACCGCGGGTAAGGGAGTACAACACTGTGAAATGTTTCCCTTATTGAACACCGAGTCGGGCAATACCCTGGAACTGTTCCAGATATGGCTGAACCTTCCCAAAAAAAATAAATTGGTTGCACCGCATTTCGCCATGCTCTGGCATGAAGACATCCCTGTGGTACAAACGAAGACTGCGCGCGTGAAGTTCATCGCCGGTACCTACCAAAACAAAAATGCTCCCGACCCGGCTCCCGATTCATGGGCGGCGGTCCCAGAAAATGAAGTTGCCATCTGGAATATCCATATCGATGCGAATTCTGAATTCATAATACCCAGGGCTTCTTCCACTGTGAACCGAACGCTTTATTTCTATGAAGGCGATTTTATAACCATGGAGGGTCAACGGATCCAAAAAGATTTCGGAATAAATCTGGAGGCAGACCGTGATATTTCATTCAATACGGGTTCCCGAACAGCCCTTCTTTTAATGCTACAGGGCAAACCGATTGCCGAACCTGTCGCCAAGTACGGGCCTTTTGTCATGAATACTGATGAAGAAATACGACAAGCCATGCAGGAATACCGAACTACCCAGTTCGGCGGTTGGCCATGGCAACGTCACGACCAAGTACACGCCAAAAACAAAGGACGCTTTGCCAAATATCCCGATGGAAAACTGGTGGAGAAGTAAGCCTTACCCTATAGCATAGCCCGGGGCCAAAATATCCTTTGCCATTTCGGGATGACGTTTAAGATAAGAGGCCAGAAACGGGCATAAAGGGGCCATTTTCAATTGCCGTTCCTTCACATGGTCCAATACCTTGGATACTAGTGCGCTCCCTACACCTTTGCCTTCAAGTGCTTGAGGTACTTCGGTATGGGTCAGGTAAATGATGTGTTGTTTGGAAAGGATATAGTCCATGAAGGCGATGTGATCGCCGATCTTCAATTCAAATCTTTTTTTGTCACCATTGTCATTGTTGATCAATGGTAATTTTTTCAACACTTCTTTCTCCATTGTTTTTTGGTTATATCCCCAAAAATTCAACAATCCAAATACTACATCGTCCACTGCGTTTCAATGGCAAGCGGTAGGCCATGGTGACGGGAATCAAACATATCGAAACCTAAAAATAGCACATTGTCCAACGGTAAACAAAAGGTTATGCAAAATGGCAAGGAGCTGCTCTGGTCGGGTTTACAACCTGATTATTTTGGCGCCAATGGCTCGAAGTCTGTTGTCGATGTCCTCATAGCCACGATCGATCTGTTCAATATTATGGATGGTGGAGGTACCCTTGGCGGAAAGTGCCGCGATCAACAATGAAACGCCTGCCC
>JBATHI010000443.1:0-7319 GCA_049666645.1 Flavobacteriaceae bacterium
AAATTATCCTTCTGGCGTTTCGAAGATTTTAGTGTATAAAATGATTCCCCATTGGTTACTGCTTCCCTGTAACGTTTGAAAAATATATTTTTAGTGAATGGTGCATGAACCTGTTCCGGATAAACCACACCATTGGTGACTATCCACAAATGCATTTCTTTAAAATCATCAATAGATTCGACTATTTGGGCCGAGTGCATCTTCAATCCCAGTGCTTCCAATTGATTGTACAACATTACTAAAACATTATGAAGATCTTTACTTTGGTGCATCGCCAGCGAGGCTGACCGAACTTTTTCCAAAGCTGCTTCGATCTGTGCTTCCCTTGTCTGGGCTTCGGCTTTTTTAAGGTCGAGGAACCGGCTATAGGTCAATTCAAATGCCCGTGTAAATCGCTCCAGCAAGGCCTCCTCCTCCCGGTCGAGTTGCTCCCCGGCAATGAGGGACAAGTAACCATACTTAAAATTACAATTATAGAAAAAGGTGGGATCAGGGAAATTGGCTTCGGTCATTTCCCGAACCTTTTGAGATCCCAGCTGCGGTAACACATATTCAAAATGTTTCAACAATTTTGAGCCTCCAACAACCTGCCGTAATACGGGAACCTGGTTTTTCCAAGAATTATACCGTTCATCCAATACCGCATCACCTGTCAAGGGCAATGTATAGCCTTCCGTCTCGCCTCCCTCAAATGTGGATGTCCAGCCATGTTGGATCTTGTTGGGCTCATCAACCTCGACATAGCCGCAATTAAAAAACTGGGTCATCCCCAATGACTTGAGCTCCCGATAAAGAATTACGGATGCATCACTTAGCTCTGCACTGTTATGCATCGCCATCGCCCTGGCCCGCACACGTTCAAGTCCAAGTTGTATCTGTGCTTCCTTAGCCTGGGCCTCTGCTTTTTCAATATCGAGGAAACGCTGGTACACACGCTCGAATTCTGTGGCGAATTTTGTGAGAATCTCCTTTTCCTCTTCGGTAGGCAGTCTGGTGTGGTTATAACCGATATATCCAAAACGGGTATGGCCATGCATGGTGTATCCACCCTCCGGAAAATGGTCAGGGGTCATCCTTTCATTTGCCGGCATGGAAGAGAACGTCTTCTCAAACAACGCAAAGAGTTTTGGCAAGATCTCTTTGGGATAATAGATCACTTCCACAGCTTCAGAGGTGTCCGTTTTCCATTTGTCGTACAACGCCTTCCACACCTCTAGGCTATCTATGGCCACAGTTTGCGACCCCTGGGTCCTGGCCCCGGAAGTTCCGGTTGCCCGATACGTAAGTACCCTTTCTTCAGCGCTGAAAAGACTGAGAAATGCGCTGATAGGTTGTATGCCCAGCACATCGAATTGCTGAAATAGCACGCATAGCACATCGTGCAGCTCTTCTGAAGATTGCATGGCCATGGCCCTTGCCCGTATCCTCTCCAGGGATAACTGGATCTGTGCCTCCCGGGCCTGGGCTTCTGCTTTTTGGAGGTCGAGGAAGCGGGTATAGGCCATATTGAATACTTCCGCAGACCGTTTGAGCAAGTTTTTCGATGGTTCCATCGCTTCGTTACTGGTGATGAGCAAGAGCGCACCCCCCGAAAATTTGGAATAGTTGTAGTACAGGACCTCGGGTACGATGATGGCCCCTTTTTTATCACGCTCCACGACCAATGGCGACACCTTATCCAAATAATTGTACCATTCCTTAAGCATTTTATGATCGGCGACAATGGTATAGTCGGTTTCTTTATCAAGATATTTTTTTCTGTCTAGCCTGGTCTTCGCGGTTTCGTCACATTTCACGATCGCCTTACCATCGATTATTTTTCCGTGTGGATCTTCGGGATTACGGAACGAATACCATGCCTCGAATTCATCTAATTCTATATCATAAATTTGGACAATGGTCGATTCCAAATCTTTCTCGCCGAGCAGCGCCATCTGATCTCTTAAAACACCAGTGACCGCCCAAAGGTCTTCAGAGGCGTGCATCTCCAAAGCACTGGCCCTTACCCTTTCCAAAGCCGCTTCGATCTGTGCTTCCCTTGCCTGGGCTTCGGCTTTTTGCAGGTCGAGGAAACGAGTGTAGGTCTGTTCGAAGACCTTGGCGAAGCGCTGCAGGATGGCAAGCTTTTCATCGGGCAAACGCGCATAGCCCGAAATGTTGATCAGGCCATGGTGCATGCTGATATAGGTCAGGAATATCTCCCTTTCGGCCAAGACAGAGCGTTTGACCTTTTCCGGCAAGGTGCTGAACCCGGTTTCGTTCAGCCAGTAGCGATCGAATTCCCACTTTTTTTCATCGGTATGGTGCAGCCTCAAGGGCGGTCCCTGTTTTTTCCAATGCTGCCACAGTTTCTTGTAAACGGGATGTCCCTGCCCCTCGACCACAAAGCATTTCAGATCCGAACCCGTGGATTCGGCGACCCAGTTTTCGATATGGTTGGCCTTTTCGTCGAATATCATGATCGAGCAGCCCCAATCGGCCAGACCCAGCGCATCCAATTGCCCGTACAGAACGGATACCACTTCCTTTAGCTCGGCGCTTTGGCGCATGCGCATCGTTCGGCCGCGGACCTGTTCCAAGGCCGCTTCAATTTCGAGTTCCCGCTGCTGCGACTCCAGCGTCTTTCTTTGCTGCTCGATCGCCTTTTCGGCCTCCTTAATCTCTTTGGCAAGGGCAGCTTTGTCCCGTTCCGTTACCCGGGCGGACTTGGAGACAAGATCCAGAATTTTTTGTAGGTGGGCGCTCATTTTTTTTTCATTTTTTGCAACCACGCGGTAAGAACTGCATGATTACATCCCATAATGCAAATCGAATATTTTTTTGTTACCACCTTAGGCCACCACTTCGCTCACTTGGATGATGGGTTCGATATCGGTAAAATTGGGAATGTCGGCCATCAAGATGGGCGCCCCCGTGGCGAATGCCTGCCCGAATTCGTCCATGGAATTGAAATACAAATGGGCTATGGCCACAAAAGGGGCCGGAGAACCGGGAGCCCCGCCGCCCATGCCCTGGTCATAGCTTTCACCCTTCAGGGCCTTGCCCAAGGTTTTTGAAACGAGCGGCACATGGCGGTCGCAATAATAGGCCATATTAAATTTCTTGCCAGTTGTGTTGGGATAGAATACACTTACTTTGGTCATGCCTTTCTTCATGATGGTTTGGTTTAAATTAGGTTTGGTTTCATTTAAGATCATGCTTTATACAAGGTGCCACGATTTAGGGTAACAATGAGATGCGGTAAGAAGGGGTCGTAGGAGATAATGCAATGATTTTGTGTGTATGCTGAAAGTTACTAAAATTAGGGCAATATTTCGCCTAATTTTAAGCAAAGGTACATGTTGTCTTTGCCTATAAATCATCCAGGACTTTTAACCCGGTTATTGATAAAGGATTTTGTTTCATTTCCTATTCAAATGTTCAGCCAAGCATACCGTCGCCGTCGATGTCTTTCTGCAGGTGCTTTTCAAGGGCCACCAAGGTTTTTTTGAGCAAGGCCCTTGTCTGATCGAGCTCTTTTTCAAGTATTTCCACCCGTTCTTCCAGGCTGCTGGCCTGTACTTTTTGTTTTTCCAATTCGTCTTGTTGCAAAAGATCCCAAAAAATTCCCATGTTTTCCTATTTTAATCGTTAGTTGCTTTGGCCTCCCATTGGTACTTCCAGTCTAGTGAACGGTTCACCGCAATGGGAACTGCCGTTTAATTTTGTCTTTTGATCGCCCTGCCCGGGTAAAGTTGGGTCGGTTGCCCTTGGTCATAGACCACTTTTCCGGAAACGATCACTTGCTCGATGCCGATGGCCCTGATATCGTTTTTTTCATAGGTCGCCCGGTCGGTGATGGTATAGGGGTCGAACAGGACCAGATCGGCGAAATAGCCTTGTTTGATCAGGCCTATGCCTTCCAAACCGAGATTCCCCGCCGATTGGCCGGTCATTTTCCGGATCTTGGCTTCGAGCGACTGCCCGGTTTCCATCGAGAGATAACGTGGAAAAGCGCCCCAACCCCGGGGATGTCCCGTGGCCGAACCATCGGAGCAAAGGTTGGTGTGTGGCCAATTCAAAAGCGTTTTGATGTCTTCCAGGTCCATCGATTTGGCGATGATGCTTTCCCCTGGCTTGGCCTGCGACATTTTGATCAAGGCCATATAAGTGGTCGCCACATCTTCGTTGCGAAGGGCGGCGATCCGATCCAAGGTCATGTTCTCATATTCGGGTCGGGCGTCGAACCTGCTGATGATCATGCCTTCGGGCGTGGTGAGTTCGGTAATGGCGAATTCCGCACTTTCCCGGTTCTCGAAATCGCGCTTGGGAAACAGCACCGTCATGGTCGACTGCCAGTATTCATAGGGGTAGACGTCAGTGGTTACCATGATGCCCTTCACACGGGCACTGTCCAACGTCTGCAATATGGTCGCGGCCTGCCCCCAGAGGCCCTTCCTTCCCAGTTTGAAATGGGAGATCTGTACCGGAATATGGGCTTCCTCCCCGATGGTCAGGATTTCCCGTATGCTTTCTTTCAGGTGGAGGTCTTCGCTGCGCATATGGCTGATATAACTTCCCCCATATTGGGCCACTACCTCGGCCAGTTCGATCAGCTCATGGGTGTTCGCATAGATCCCGGGATCGTACTCCAATCCGGTGGCCAAGCCCAGGGCACCGCTTTGCATGGCGGTCGCGACGCGTTCTTTCATGGCATTGATTTCATCGACCGTGGCCTCGCGCTTGAAGTCGTCCCCCATAATTTCGGCGCGGAGGGTATTGTGCCCCACAAAACTGCCGATGTTCACCGACCAGGGCACCATCGCAAGGGAATCGAAATAGGATTTGATGGATGCGGCTGAAAAGCCGTCCTGCCCCACAATGATGGTCGTGATGCCCTGACTGATCGCCGCTTCTGCTTCGCGCGAACGATCTTCGTTATGATGGCTATGGGTATCGATAAAACCCGGGCTGAGGATCAGGCCCGTGGCATCGATGATGGAATCGTTGTCGGAAATGGCCAATTCCCCAATTTCAACGATTTCGCCCTCGGTGATCCGTACCGAACCCAAATAGCGGTCGGTCCCCGTTCCATCGATGATCGTCGCATTGCGTATGAGGAGGTTTTGTGGTTTCGGGGCCTGACATTGCCACAGGGCAAGGCAAAGTCCAAGTAGGACCAGCAGGCTCTTTTTTATGTTGAGGTCGATACGCATTGTTTTTATTCTAAGGGCAACAGCCTGGCAAGGGCCATCAAATAATCATCGACCAAGGAATAGGTGCCCTCGATGAGCTTTGTCCTGGCGTCGGCATCATCCGAATTCAGAAAAATGGCCAGGGTCAAAGGCCTTCCCATGTCCCGCACCACCATGGTGCGCGTACCGTACCAACTGCCTGAATGCAGGGCAAAATCATCGGTGACGAACCATCCCATGGCATAGCGTTCATCCGCCCCCTTTAAAAAGGGAAAAGGATACTTGGCCGTCTCCGGCAATACCATGGAAGTGGGTTTGAATATCAGTTCGTGCGAGGCTTTGGAAACGATCGTTTTGTTCCGCAGGGCCCTGTCATATTCAAAGTAATCGTTCAAGCTGGAGTACACGGCACCATCGCCCATAATGCCGTTCATAAAGAAACCGTCCACTTTGCTCCAAGCGCCCAGACTATCCTTTTCATAACAATTGGCACGCTCAGGAATATCGATGGGCTTGGCCAGGTTGTAAAAATTCGTCCGCGACATCCCCGCTTTGTCGAAGACCTGTTTTTTGGCATAGGCAGAGAATTCCTGCCCGCTCACCTTCTCTACCAAGAGGGCCAATACCAGATAGGCGGTATTTGAATATTCCCATTTTGTACCGGCCTGGAACAAGGGTGGCGGGTCGGTGGCCAACCAATCGAGAACGTCTCTGTTCTCCACGATTTTTGAGCGATCCCAATCTTCCATGAAAGCCGCATCATAATCGGCAATGCCCGAAGTATGGTCAATCAATTGTTGCACGGTAATGTCCTTGAACACGGGATAAGTCCAAAAATGATATAAGGAGTCGGTCAAAGCCAGTTTTCCCTGATCCACCAGGGTCAATATGCATAGATTGGTGAATTGCTTGCTTACGGAGGCCATCCGCATGTTGGTGGCGGGCGTGATCGGCGCATTGGTTTCCAGATCTCTCAATCCGTAACCATTACCGATCAACATCTCGCCCTCATAGGAAACGAGCAGTGCCGCACCCGGGCCATTCGCATCAATGTTTTGGTTGAAGAGTGAATCGATCTGTGACTGCAGGTTTTCAAAAGCCAAGGCTTGGATTTCGGCCTTTTGTTCTGCAGGAGATTTGCAGGAAAATAGGGCTGCCATCATTAAAATGATCAAAATAGCTTTCTTCATAGGATTTCGGTTCCTAAAATGGGCATCGGTGACGGGTTCGATATCATTCGATTCTCTTATATTTTTTCATAATCTCGATCAAAAGGTCATGGGGCAAGCCATAGGCCGTGTTCCCATTGATGCCTTCCATCGTTTCGGCGGCCACCATCGCATTGATGATGGCTTCTTCCACGGCCTGTACCGTGGCTTCGAACAAGGGGGTGATGGTATCGTTCGACAAGGTTTCCACCGTAGCGGTGGTATCTCTGTTAAAAGCGTTTTCATTGGCCGTGGAGAAGGCGAGATAGATATCGCCCGATCCGTTGCTGCCACGGCCCCCGACCAGGCCCATGCCAATGGTGATCCTATGTGCGATCCGCTTCAATTGGTGGGGCAGGAGGGGGGCATCGGTGGCGACGATGACGATGATCGATCCATCCCCTTCCTGACGTCTTGATTGTGGGGGCGCATTGATGATATAGTTTAAGGTGTCTTTGAGTTCTATCCCTACCGGAACCCCTGCTATGGTAAGATTTTTTTTAGATCCAAAGTTGGCCTGTACCAAGGCCCCCAGGGTATAGGTCGCCTCCTTAATCCTTAGCACTCTCGAGGAGGTGCCGATGCCCCCTTTAAAACCAAGGCACATCATTCCGGTACCCCCGCCCACATTGCCTTCTGATACTTTGCCCGTACCTGCATTGGCTATGGCTTCCAGCACATGTTCTTCTTTTACATGAAAGCCGTAAATATCGTTCAGACCCCCATCATAGGTTTCGGCAACCACCGGATAGGTATACCACCAATCCTCCCCTTTGTACCAATCGGTGGCCACGTACCATTTCAAGACCGCGTCGCGTACCACCCCAACACTGTTGGTATTGGTAATCATGATCGGGGTTTCCAAAAAGCCCGATTCGGTGACCCAGGTGGTGCCCGTCATTTCGCCGTTTCCATTGAGGCTGTACCAGTTGGCATA
>JBATHI010000444.1:0-6613 GCA_049666645.1 Flavobacteriaceae bacterium
ATTGTAGAGGGCGTCCCACTTCCCGGAGCCAGCCAGACTATTTTTTCTTGAGGCATAGTTTTCAGAATTGACAAAACTGTCGGGTGGGAAAATGAAGGTCTCCACACCATTTTGAAAAAACTTGTTCTCATCGGTCGTCATAAAAAACAGGCCTTTGATTTTTAGATCTTTGTTCGGATTATATATTCCGTTCAAAGAGGCCAATTCGGCATTGTTGAAGAGATGTCGGCTTTCTTTCAATACAGGGCTATTTTCTCCAATGGCCACCATATTTTGTGCACTTTCGCCATCTCCGATATAGTTCACGTCATTTAATAGATTGGGATACAAGATCTGATAGATATCACCGATGGCATCACTGCCATTGTTGTTGAGATTGCCAAAAATATAGTACTTCGTTTTGTCCTTAAACGAAATAAGGTTTAATCTATTTTCATAAAACTGTTCGGTACCATACCCTATAGTGGCATTTCCGAATAGGGTAGACTTTTTATCTTCCTTTAAAATGATGTTCAGTGCCACTTCGTCGCTGTTTTCGATATTTTTTAGTAGGGCGTTGTCGGAATAGTGTTCCAGGATTTCAACTTTATCCATCACCCCTGCATTTAGGTTTTTTGTGAGGAGTTTGTAGCCTTTCTCGAAAAGATCATCCCCTTCGACCATTACTTTTTCAATATTTCGACCCTGCACCTGTATGGATCCGTCATTGGCCACTTCTATTCCGGGCAATTTCCTAAGTACATCTTCGACAACTTCTTCCCTGCCATCGGCAAAGCTGTCTACGTTGAACGTAATGGTATCTTTTTTGACCAGGATGGGTATCTCTGCGTTGACCACAACTTCACTCAAAGCATAGGGTTCGGGGGTTAAAATAAAATCTTTGACGATTTTGGTTTCGGTCTCCAGGCTATCGATAAAGAGGATAATTTGTTCCTTTCGAAAAGATAAGCTACTGACATTCAATATGTAAGCGCCAGGTTTTTTGAGAATTAAGCGGTAATATCCAGATCCATCGGTATAGGCATAGGAAAGAACCCCGGCATTTTTTTCTTTTTGTACAAATATATTCGCCGCTTGAATGGGGTTGTTCAAGGAATCCTTTACCGTTCCTTCCATAGTGGTTTGCGTTTTCCCTGACAAAGCGGCAAGGATTGAAAAAAGGCAAGAAAGAAGGAGTTTTTTTTCCAACATATTTTATCTGTGGGAGCCCAGCGGGACATTCAACTCAGCAATTATCCTTGGGTTCGGCTATAATCAATCTTTTGAATCAAAAATTTCCAAAGACTTCTGGGTGGTGATTTGTATGTCGATTTCCCTGGGTAGCCTTGACTTGGCTTTTTTGTAAAATTTATCGGAAAACGACTTTTGGATTTCGGCATATTCCGACAATGAAATGGCTTTGGTCGTCTTCAAATCGGGGGTTATTTCCAAGTCGGACTTGGTGATGGAACGCAATAAAAATTGTACTTCACCACTGTCATCCCTTGCATCGATAATCAAACCGGGCAATCCTTGTAACTTCCAAGGGCCGGAACTAATGGGAATATCATAGGTGAACCACACTGTATATGCTCGCCCCCTGAACAAGGCTTTGGCCTGCTGACAGTTATAGGGGCCAATATTTTTAAGGGCATCCATTATTTCCCAAGTAATCGGGGTGATTTTTTCTTTGACCAAATAAGCTTGTTTGTCAAGGAAAGGGGCCCTTGAATACATGCTGTCCAAAACCTTATCCGTAAAGGTATAACTTCCTATGCTATCCATTTCATGCAGGTCGATCGTAATTTCATATTCGGTATCTACCCTAAGATTCCCTATGGGCTTTCCCCATAAGAACAGCGATTTATCGTTGGATAGCAACAGGGTGGATTTATACTGTGCAAGATCTCCCAGACTAAGATTAAAATCATACTCCACTTTCAATACCTCGTTCTGAGGATAAACATAGGCCCCTAGAAATAGGGAGGCCAATACGATTAATGTTGATTTCATCATATGAATTATATTAATAGCGGTAAAACCAATTTTCATCGTTTTACCGCTATGTTAAACTGGAATCTCTATTTAATTCCTTCCATGAGCTGGGCCCTCAATTTTTTTATGGCATTTACGATTTCACCACAAGGAATTCCGCTCACGGTTGCCGAAGCCTCCACAAAGTTGGAATCAATGCCAAGCCTGACCTTCACCGTAATCGATACCTCGCAGAATGCATCTTTGGCATCGACGATGTTGATCATGTCCGCTATAGAATCTTCCTTGAAATTGAGCAGCTCCGTTTCGGAGGTAAAATTGAACTCGAAGTTCTGGGTTGCCGTTTCGGATCGAATTTCGATGGCCAATTGGGCAACCTGATCTTCCATGCTACCATTTTGTGCGTGGTCGATGCTACATCCCGTACCGGTATTGGCTGTCATCGTAAATCCAACTATGGCAATCAATAGGGTAAATACTACTTTTTTCATAATCTGTATTGTTAAAGTTTTACATTATTTGAATTCATCTCTCAAGGCAGCAATGGCCTGACGCATTTTTTTTGCGAGACTTGCGTCACAACGTCCTTTCACTGTAATGGTGGCCACAAAGGTTCCAAATTCGGCTGAACCAACGCTCCCGGAAGCACTAATGGTGCATACCGCTGCGTAAGGCAAGATGACATTTGACTTGGAAACAACTTCGGAATCCTTTGCTTTTTCCAAAAAGGAGGGTTTGATTTCAATGGTAGCCGTTCCTGGGCCAGGCATATTGCCATAGCTCAAAACGCTTACCAACATTGATAGACAACATATAATGGTGTTCATAAATTAATGATTACTTGTTATGACCTACTCTATTATGTTGGCTTTTCGGTTTCCGCCATGTTCATCATCAAATATTGCGCACCTATCTGATTTTGTTTTGCCAAGATAATCTGGGCCACTGCATTAGTCATGCATAGCCTTGGGACTGCGATTGAAATATAGGAACGCACGTACTATGAAGTGCTTTAGAAAGGGAATTTTAATTAATTGGAATTCATGGGAAACGTGCGGGTCATTTACGTGACTTCCGAAATTTTGGAAAGGAGGGAATCACCTTTGGATCGATGCAAGAGGTCCAATAGTCGATGATCGATCGGATCGTTGGGATCAATATCGAAGGTTGTATAATGGATTCACATCGCCAAAAAGTGGGCGACCGTGCAGACCATGGGATGTAGTTTGGGGTTTGGCTTTGGACGTGTTCAATGCGAGGGTCAAAGCAATCGTCTTGAACCTGTTTAACGCAACTTGGGATATTCCTCGGGGTAGGCCTCGTGCATGATGTTGTAGACCTTCTCAAATATGTCTTCGGCATTGGGTTTTGAAAAATAATCCCCATCACTGCCGTAGGCCGGTCTGTGCGCTTTGGCCGTCAAGGTTTGCGGAGCGCTGTCCAAATAGGCGTAACCGCCTTGTTTTTCAACGATTTCATTAAGCAGATAAGCGGCGCAGCCTCCTGGAACATCTTCATCGATAACCAGCAGTCTATTGGTTTTCATCACGCTTTTGACGGTATCTTGACGGATGTCGAAAGGCAATAGGGTCCGTGCGTCGATTACCTCAGCATCAATCCCCACTTCCCGAAGTTCTTCGGCGACCTGCGAGACGATTCTTAAGGTAGACCCGTAGGAAACCAGAGTTATATCACTGCCCTGCTTCAAGGTTTCGACCACTCCGATCGGGGTGCAAAACGTGCCCAGGTTATTCGGCAATGGCTCTTTAAGCCGGTAACCGTTCAAGCTTTCGATGACCAATGCTGGTTCGTCACTTTTCATGAGGGTATTGTAAAAACCTGCCGCCTGGGTCATGTTTCTAGGGGAGATGATGTATATGCCCCTGAGAAGGTGTATCAGTCCGCCCATGTGTGAACCGGAATGCCAAATGCCTTCCAAACGGTGTCCCCTTGTACGTACGATCAATGGGGCCTTTTGTTTGCCGGAAGTGCGGTAACGCAAACAGGCCAGATCGTCAGTGAGCGTGGGCATCGCATAAAAGATATAATCCAAGTATTGAATTTCGGCGATGGGCCTGAGGCCTCGTAGTGCCAAGCCGATGCCTTGCCCGATAATGGTGGTTTCCCTTATTCCCGTATCCGTCACCCGAAGTTCCCCATATTTTTTCTGGAGGCCTTCCAAACCTTGGTTCACGTCACCTATGGCGCCACAATCTTCCCCAAAGACTATTGCTTCCGGATATTTTTGGAACAATCGATCAAAGTTGTCCCTTAGAATGATTCGACCATCTACCTGCTCAGGATTGGAATCGTATTCCGGGGCTATGGCAGCGATGTTCGTGGCCCTGTTGGGCAATTCACTATAGAGGTTATTGCTGAATTTGGGCTGCGTTTGGGTCAAAAAATGCTCGATCCAGTTTTTGATGGCCATTTTTTCTTCGGTCCGACTGCCGATAAGATAACGCAACGATTTTCTGGCTGCGATGGCCAAGTCTTTCTTCAAAGGCTCGTCAATGGCTATAAGATCGTTTTTTATTTTGGTCAGAAAGGCACGGTTCTCACTTTTCAGCGCTGCCTGTTCTATATAAGTCACCAATTTTTTCTTGAGGGGAAGGTGTTCGGCCAGATATTCGGACCAAGCCTCCTTTTTGGCCATCCTTACCTCATTCTTTATTCGTTTCTCTATGGCTTGCAGTTCCTCATCGGTTGCGATTCCTGAATCGATGATCCATTCCCTGAACCGCTTGTTGCAATCGTTTTCGATCTCCCATTCCAGTCGTTTTGAGTTTTTGTATCGCTCATGGGATCCTGAGGACGAATGCCCTTGGGGCTGCGTGAGCTCGGTTACATGAATGATTACGGGTACATGTTCTTCACGGGCAATGTCGGCCGCATTTGTATATACGTGCATCAGGGCGGTATAGTCCCAACCTTTTACCTTGATCATTTCATAGCCCGGACTATCTTCATCACGCTGAAAGCCGCTCAAAACCTCGGAAATATCTTCTTTGGTGGTATGGTATTTTGCCGGAACCGAAATTCCGTAACCATCATCCCAGATACTGATGACCATAGGTACCTGAAGGACGCCACCGGCGTTGATGGTTTCCAGGAACATGCCTTCACTGGTGCTGGCATTGCCGATGGTGCCCCAGGCCACTTCATTGCCATTGAGGGAGAACTTGTCGGCCTTGAGTTCCTTTAAATTGCGATATAATTTCGAAGCCTGGGCCAGGCCCAACAATCTTGGCATTTGTCCTGCAGTACAGGAAATGTCCGCGCTGCTGTTCTTCTGTTTGGTGAGGTCTTTCCAGCTGCCATCTTCGTTCAAACTGTAGGTGAGAAAATGGGCACCCATCTGTTTGCCGGCGCTCATGGGCTCCTTTTCGAAGTCGGTGGTTGCATAAAGCGCGTGGAAGAAATCCTTCGGTTTCAATAGGTCCAAGGCCATCATAAAGGTTTGATCCCTGTAATAACCGCTTCTGAAATCCCCGTCCTGAAAAGCTCGGGCCATTGCCAATTGAGGCAATTCCTTGCCATCACCAAAGATGCCGAATTTGGCCTTTCCCGTGAGTACTTCCTTTCGGCCGATCAGGCTACAGGTCCTGCTCAGCACGGCTATTTCATAGTCATGTAAGATCTGTAACTTAAAATCCTGAAAAGAAATATCGCTACTGGTCTTCGAAGATATGTTCATTAAGGCCTATTGATTTGCACAAAAATATCAAATCAATATTGTTTTTGCAACCGCCCGACTGCCATTTTACTTCAAAATAATGTAATATTAGCTACAGATTATTATGTTTTCTTTAACCACATCCTCTTAAAATCACTTTTTTTTAGGAATATGTTAGTTTTAAAACCACTTTCGGGTAAACAACCCGGTGAGTGTTTTGGGGCTGACAGTAATAATAAATCTTATTTTTTCTCCATAATTGGGCTGGGCTACTTCCCAACCATTATTGGAATATACCGGAAAGTATAATTCAAAATAATCTGTGACTAAATTGAGGCGTACCCCGGAATCATAAACGAACTTTCCGTCAAACCCCCGGTTTTTTACAAACCCCGCATCGCCATAAAGCTCGATCCAACGCCATAAATTGAAACTGGTATTTACAGTGGCGATCCAATCGTTCGAAAAGCGAAACCGCTCATCCAGAATTGATTTGAACCCCCCTTCGGCGATAATGATCTGTTGACTGTAAATCCCGGTATCCTCAGACCTTCCAAGGTAGTCATAGTCAAAAAGATAATCCGTGGGCCTATCGAGGGCGAAACTAAAAAAGTCGTCATTGGTTTTGTTCCTCAAGAATTTACCCGCATAAAATCTAAGGTTGAACTGTCGATTGCTTTCAAAAAGTTTGCGGTATTCGAACTCGAAGACCAATTTGGTGAACTTGCTCGATTGCTGAAAGTCGAGGAACCAAGATCTATAATCTATGATATGGTTGTCAACGTCGATGTACCTCGCATTGAATACGCTGTAATCGGGACTATCGGGGGCGCTTCCTTCGGTACGCAAACTCTCGTCGAGATTCCTGAAAATGTTAAGGTAGCGGAAGGAGAGGGCTTGCCTTTTATTGGAGATGAGGTTTTCAGGGCGCCATCCAAAACTCATGGAAGGCGTTAGGGTAGA
>JBATHI010000445.1:0-2083 GCA_049666645.1 Flavobacteriaceae bacterium
TGGATCTTAAGGATGGGTATCCTGAACATTGCAGTGCTATTATATCTCAGATTGGGCTTGGTTTTCGAACCTTTGTTCCCTATATATTATGAAAGCCATGGTAATAAGAAATGGGTACGAGAGTTGAAATCCAAGGTGGGCGACATGCCCGTAATCTTTGAAAACAGTTATAGGTTGGCGCCAATGTATACCTTTTATTCCGGCAGTCCTTCCTATTCGCTAAACAATATCAATTACCGTCAAAACCAATATTCGATAGATGACAGTGAAGCAAAGGTGCAGCACCAAAAGGTGTTTTATGTATCGCCGTTTCTTCCCCAAGAAGCTGTGGCTTTTACGATGCTCGACGGTGAAGTTTTTTACGGAAGATACATCGACAATTTTGAATCGTTCCGCAAATTGAAGTGTGATTTAGATCAAATATCCTATTCGCTCCAATCTGGGGAAACATATACTTTGAGGGTGATCAATCCTTACGATATCGATGTCGATATCAGCAAATTGAAATTTGCCGTAGCCTATATGAACCCGAACAAGCGTATTCGAGACATCATCCCCATAGCGCCAAAATTATTTTCCGACAATGGGCCGGTCCTCAAATCAAATGATACGACCCGTTTTACGTTCTTACTTCCGAAACCTGAAATGGAGCGCCCCTCATATTTCAGAATTGGGATTTCGGAAAATGACCTGCTATTTGGCCTTAATGGCAATAGCACTAAATTAGACTGATGGAAGCTGTACTAAGAACTGCCCAAACCCCTGACTGGATCACCTTTTTGATCTTTGCGAGCCTCATTTTCATCGTATTGGCGAAGGGTTTCTTCTATGGGAAGTACATGAATTTCATGATATTGCCTATCAACAATAAATACATCTTCCTTTATAACAAGAAAGACAAGCTGATGAATGGGTTCCAGGTGTTCCTTACCTTGTTTCAATTGTTCAATTCTTCCCTTTTCCTATACCTGATCGGAAAACTTTTCTTGGGGATTCCTAAAAATGACGACCCATTGTTATTTATGGGTATTTTGGGGGGACTTGTGGTTTTTTTACTGCTGAAAATAAGCCTTCAGTTGGTGAGTGCCTTTATTTTTGACTCCGAAAAGACCATCCTGGAAATTATTTTTAAAAAACTGTCCTATTTCAATTATAGCGCGTTGGTCATGTTCCTGGCCAATGCCGTGCTCAGCTTTATTTTTATCGATTCCAAAATTGTGGTTTATGTTGCCATTTTCTTAATTCTATGGATCAACATCATAGGTTGGTCGACATTGTTGAAGAATCATCAAAATTTCATAGCCGCTAACTTTTTCTATTTTATTTTGTACCTTTGCGCACTTGAAATTGCACCATTAGTGCTAATTGGAAGTTTCCTAAACCGCTGAAAATTATGAAAGTAAAGACGATTTTGGTATCACAACCAGAACCGAAAATGGAGAACTCCCCTTATGCAAGATTGATTGATAAGGAAAAGGTTAAGGTAGACTTTCGACCCTTTATCCATGTTGAGGGGGTAGATGCCAAAGAGGTTCGACAACAGAAAATCGATCTTAAAAACTATAGTGCGGTAATTCTTACCAGTAGGAACGCCGTTGACCATTATTTCAGAATGGCCGAAGAGATGCGTTTTAAGGTACCCGATACCATGAAGTATTTTTGCCAATCGGAGGCAGTGGCCTTTTATCTTCAGAAATACGTGGTGTATAGAAAGCGCAAAATCTATGTGGGCAAAATGGATTTTTCCGAATTGGCCGGGCTATTCAAGAAGTACAAGGACGAAAAGTATCTCCTGCCTTCTTCGGATGTTTTAAAACCCATTGTACCGGAAACCTTGAACAAAGTAGGCATTACATGGACCAGGGGAATTTTCTATAAGACGGTCATTAGCGACCTGTCGGATCTTCGGGATGTGTACTATGATATTTTGGTCTTTTTCAGTCCTTCGGGAATAGAATCGCTATTGAAGAATTTTCCCGATTTCAAGCAAAATGAAACGCGTATCGCCGTCTTTGGAGACTCTACCGTAGAGGCTGCTACCGTTGCGGGATTGCGGATCGATATTCATGCCCCTACACCGGAA
>JBATHI010000446.1:0-4951 GCA_049666645.1 Flavobacteriaceae bacterium
AGCCAATACAATGTAAAAGTGGGGCAGAAGGTGAAGCGTGGCGACATCATCGGTTTCGTGGGCAGTACGGGCAGGTCAGAAGGGCCTCACGTACACTATGAGGTATGGAAAGACGACGAACGGATCAACCCGATCAATTTCTACTATGGAAGTTTAACGCCTGAGGAATTTGAGAACATGTTGAAATATGCCATCCAGGAAAACCAATCGCTCGACTAATGGAGGTTGCACTGCCCGATAAGCTGTATTACGGAATTGGCGAAGTTGCCAAAGCCTTTGGCGTGAACACCTCTTTGATCCGTTTCTGGGAGAAGGAATTCGACGTCATCAAGCCCAAAAAGAATGCCAAGGGCAACCGAAAATTCACCCCTCAGGACATCAAAAACCTCCAATTGATCTACCACCTGGTAAAGGAACGCGGTTTTACCCTCGAGGGCGCCAAGACGCACCTCAAAGAGCACAAGCAGAAAACGCTGCAGAACTTTGAAATCATCCAAAAACTGGAAAGGGTGAAAACCGAGCTGCTCAAAATCAAGGAACAACTATAACTATATAAACTTTCCCAAAATGAAAAAAGGACTAATTGCTTTAATTATTCTGGTAGTCATTGCTTTTGGAATCTACCAATGGGCAGTCGGCTTCAACAATACCGCGGTAGAATACGAGGCCAATGCCAAGACCGCCTGGTCAGATGTTGAAAGCAGCTACCAGCGCCGAAACGACCTTATCGGTAACCTGGTGAAAACCGTTCAAGGCGCGGCCGATTTTGAAAGGGGCACCTTGACCGATGTGATCAACGCAAGGGCCAAAGCCACTTCCACATCAATCGATGCCAACAACCTTACCGCAGAAAATATGGCGGCCTTCCAGGAAGCGCAGACCGGCCTGAGCGGCGCTCTGGGCAAACTGATGGTGGTCGTGGAACGCTATCCCGACCTCAAGGCCAACCAGAACTTCCTCGAACTGCAGTCGCAACTCGAAGGCACCGAAAACCGTATCAACGTTTCGAGAGACCGATTCAACGAAAAGGTGAACATCTACGACATCCATACCACCAAGTTTCCGGGTAAAATTCTGGCCGGTTGGTTTGGATTCAAGGAAATGCCACGGTATAAGGCCGATGCCGGATCGGAAAATGCACCGGACGTGAACTTCGACTTTAACTAAAATTACCCATGTCGAGCATCGAGGAATTTTTGACCCCGGAAGAAGAACAGGAAATTGTTGAGGCCATTCTGAAAGCGGAAAAAGATACCTCGGGCGAAATACGGGTCCATATCGAGGCCCACACCCATTTAGACCATTTTGAAAGGGCCAAGGAAGTGTTCCATTTGTTGAAAATGGACAATACCAAGCAAGAAAACGGGGTCCTGCTCTATATTGCCGTAAAGGATAAAAAATTCGTCATTTATGGCGATCGCGGCATCGACAAGGCCGTGGCCGACGATTTTTGGAACAGCACCAAAAATATTATTGAATCGCACTTCAGGGAGGGGCGTTTTAAGCAAGGTATTGTAGAAGCGGTATTAAGGGCGGGAAAGGAATTAAAGGCGCATTTCCCCTGGCATCCCGGCAATCAAAACGAATTGAGCGATGAGATATCCAAAAGCTAAGGCGCTTCTCCTGCTCCTGCTGGTAGGGAACCTCGGCTTGGTTCAGGCCCAATTCCAGATTCCCGAAAAACCAAGTCTGCAGACAAGTGTCTATGACTATATAGGGCTACTCGACGAAGGCCAAAAGCAGGCGCTGGAACAAAAATTGATCCGCTATTCCGATAGTACTTCGACCCAGATCGTGGTGGCCATCATCCAATCGACCGAAGGGGAGAACATCAATTATCTCGGTGCCCAATGGGGCCAAAAATGGGGCATTGGACAAGACAACAAAGACAATGGCGTATTGATTATTCTGGCCCGGGGCGACCGAAGGATCGCGATCAATACCGGTTTCGGGGTCGAGGGCAACCTCACCGACGCCATGTCGCGCAGGATCATTGAAAACGTGATCATTCCCCAATTCAAGCAGGACAATTATTACGGCGGACTCAATGCCGGGGCAGATGCAATATTCCAGGTGCTCAAAGGGGAATTCAAGGAAGATCGGAACTTTGACGATGGGGGCGGATTTCCCATAGGTGCCGTTTTGCCCATTATCATCTTCGTGATCATCCTGATCATCCTTTCCAGACGCAATAAGGGCAACCGCGGCAATAAGGGCCGTGGTTCCGGACCCAGCATATGGGACATGATCATTCTGAGCAATATGGGCCGTAGCGGTGGCTCTGGCGGCGGTTTTGGAAGTGGTGGCGGCTTCGGTGGTGGCGGTGGATTCGGAGGCGGCTTCGGCGGTGGTGGTTTCGGCGGCGGCGGCTCTTCGGGAGGTTGGTGATGCAGATTATTTCTGAGTTCCCCTTAACTGCCTACTACTCACCGTTTACTGTTTACTACCCACTTTGCACAGTTCACCATACTTACTTTTTCCTCATAAAAATAGTGATCGGTACCCCGGTAAAATCGAAATTTTCACGCACTTTGTTCTCCAGGAACCGTTTGTAAGGCTCCCGCACATATTGGGGCAGGTTGCAGAAAAAAGCGAATTGCGGATAGGGTGTCGGCAACTGGGTACAGAATTTTATTTTTACGTATTTTCCCTTATAGGCCGGGGGCGGATTGCTCTCGATGATGGGCAACATGATGTCGTTGAAGGTACGGGTCACGATTTTCTTGCTCCGGTTATTATAGACCTCCACTGCGGTTTCGATCGCCTTGAAAATACGTTGTTTGGTGAGTGCCGATATGAAAAGGATGGGCACATCGGTAAAAGGCTCAATGGCCTGTTTGATCCTTTGGGTATATTGTTTGATCGTGTTCGTTTCCTTGTCTTCGACCAAATCCCATTTGTTCACCAAGATTACGATGCCCTTATTATTTCGCTGTGCGAGCCAAAAAATATTTTCCACCTGGCCGTCGAAACCGCGGGTGGCGTCCAATAAAAGCAATACCACATCGCAATGTTCGATCGCGCGAACCGATCGCATCACCGAATAGAACTCAAGATCTTCCTTCACTTTGGCCTTTCTCCGTATCCCGGCCGTATCGATCAAATGGAACTCGAACCCAAACCGGTTGTACTTGGTATCGATACTGTCGCGGGTGGTGCCCGCAACGTCGGTAACGATATAGCGTTCTTCCCCGATCAGGGCGTTGATAAAGGAAGATTTGCCCGCATTGGGTCGCCCGACCACCGCAAATCGTGGAAGCTCGTCAACTTCGGGCTCCCCTTCGGGTAGTACTTTTACCAGTTCATCCAAAAGTTCGCCGGTGCCGCTTCCGTTGATGCTCGAAATATTATAGTAATCCCCAAGGCCCAAGGCATAAAATTCAACCGCATCGGCCGCCCTTTTAGGATTATCGACCTTGTTCACCGTAAGAAATACGGGCTTGTTCACCCTTCTCAGCAATTTGGCCACATCCTCGTCCATTCCGGTAACCCCGGTTTCCGCATCGACCATAAAAACAATGGCATCGGCCTCTTCGATGGCGAGCTCGACCTGCTTGTCTATTTCCTTCTCAAAAACATCCTCACTGCCCAATACATAGCCCCCCGTATCGATCAAGGAAAATTCCTTGCCGTTCCAATCGCTCTTTCCGTAATGTCGGTCGCGGGTGACCCCGCTTACGGCATCGACAATGGCTTCCCTTCTTTGGATCAAACGGTTGAAAAAGGTCGATTTCCCTACATTTGGCCTCCCCACAATGGCAACAATGGCACCCATACTTCCTTTAATTTTGCCACAAAAGTACCACTATTATCTGAAGAAAAAATGCTAACTTTTGAGGGGCGCTTTAGCCTTATGGCAGTTACAACCCGTATCGACGGGCCATTCCCACACAGGGGTCCGTTCAATACAAAAAAGCAGAATCCATAAAGCAATGAAAGTATTACCGAACGAAATAGTGCTGAGGCCGAGGTTCCAGATGGCACTGCCCAACGACAAGGAAGGGATACTGCAGGCATTTGAGCATTCCGTAAAAAAACCTTTTTTGGTGAACCGTGTAGACGATCATGTATTCATCAAGATCGATGCCTCCCAACAACACTTCTGGTCTCCCCAATTGCATTTGGAAATCGTTGAAAGTGAGGAAGGGCAGAGCAAACTGTACGGACTTTTTGGACCGAACCCCACCTTATGGACCTTCTTTATGTTCCTTCATTTTGGGGTGGCAACCGTGTTCATCGTGCTGGGGGTTTGGGCCTATTCAAGCGCGTCGTTGGGACGGCCCTATGGGTTGCAATTGGGGCTCATGGGCTTTATGGTGGTCTTGTGGTTCTTGCTTTATGCCTTTGGAAGGGCAGGCAGGCATAAGGGAAAGCCGCAAATGCATGAACTGCACCTATTCATGATGGAAGCGCTCGACAGTAAGGCCTAGTTCTGATTGTAGCCAAATCGCTTCAACTGCGCCGCATTGCTGCGCCAGTTTTTGTTCACCTTTACATAAAGTTCGATGTGAACCTGTTTGCCGAAGAACTGCTCCAGGTCTTTACGGGCCTCCACCCCTACCCTTTTCAGCGCACTGCCCTTATGCCCGATGATGATGCCCTTTTGCGAATCGCGTTCGACCATGATCACCGCCCGCATGCGGATGATATCGTCGTCTTCCAGGAACTCCTCTGTTTCGATTTCTACCGAATAGGGGATTTCCTTTTTGTAGTGCATCAATATTTTTTCGCGGATGGTCTCGTTCACGAAGAAGCGCTCGGGCTTATCGGTCAATTGGTCTTTGGGATAATAAGGCGGCGATTCGGGCAACAGTTCCAAAATACGAAGGAAAACCTCTTTCACGTTGAAATTTTGGAGGGCCGAAATCGGATGGATTTCCACCGAAGGCAGCTGCTGTTGCCAGTACTGTACCTGGGCCTCCAATGTTTCCTGATCGGTGTTGTCTATCTT
>JBATHI010000447.1:0-11758 GCA_049666645.1 Flavobacteriaceae bacterium
CATTCATGTTGTGGCAAACACCTTTTTTGATGGTATAGTCAAAATAGAGTTCATCGTCCCGAATCTCGGCATCAAAATAATGATTTTCAATCCGCGGGAGTTCGTCAGCGGCGGCACAGAGGCTCAAATCATGGGTAGCGATGATGCCTGTAGCTTTTAAAGCGATTAACTTTTCGAGGAATTTCCGCGACCCCTTTGCCTTGTCGGTACTATTGGTGCCCTTCAATATTTCATCGAGCACCACAAAATAGGGGCCTTTTTGAATTTCATCGATGATGAATTTCAACCGCTTCAGTTCCGAAAAGAAGTACGATTCGGCATCGGCCAGGGAGTCGGCCGTGCGCATGCTGGTAATGAGCTTTATCGGCGCGTATTCAAAAGATTCGGCGCACACCGGCAGCCCGATATTGGCCATGACGATATGCAGCGATACGGTGCGCAGGAAGGTACTTTTTCCCGCCATGTTCGCTCCGGTGATAATGAAAAACTGCTCCCTGTCGATCTTATAGTCGTTCCGTACCCTCTTTTCCGGGTCCAGTAATGGATGGGCCGACCCCTTGGCCATAATGACCGACTTTTTCCCGTTCAGTTCAGGAAAAGCATACTGCGGATGATTGAACGCAAAATTGCCCAGAGCATTGTAGGCATCGAAGTAAGCGATGGTCTTGAACCAAATTTCAACCGAACTACCGTAGGTTTTGATCCAATTTTCGATTTCCCTCGCATGATCCAGACTCCTTAAAAAGAACCCATTGGCAAAAATGAGATAAAGGAAATTGTTGTTTTTGTCCAAGGCGTTCAAAAGAGTCGAGAAAACCTTCATTTTTGAAGAGGTCTTTTTACCTTCCCCTACCAGTTGCCCGTGCAGGTTTTGCAGCAATACCGACTTGAAATCGGCATCCTCAACCATTTCAAGCAGCTGGTTGTATTGTTCAAAAGTATGCTGTATTTGGGTGGCGACTGCCGTGAGCTTCCTTATTTTCCTGGTAAAGACCGAGGTCAGTCCCAGTCCCAACAACAGCCAGAATATCAATAACGATTCAGGAACAAAATCCATAAAGTACAGTGCAAAACAAAGGATGGAGGCCACGGAATACCCTATGGGCAGATAGCGTATGGCCCCGGGAACAAAAGGTCGGTACCCCCGCAACCATTTACCGATGGTTTCCGTGCCGACTTCGGTTTTCGCCAATCCGGCCAAGGCGGAAAAATTCTGGCGCCATTCGGGCATCCGGGAGAGCTCCCTAATCGAAGCTTGCTTCTCCAATATGTCCTGAATGCCGTTTTCGAGCAGCATGCCCACGAATATGTCTTGGCCATCCTTGAGGGCCGTGCGATTGGCATATTGATAAAAGGATCCCGGCCCGAATAGATCGATGTCACCACTAAAGAAGTGTTTTGTGTCCTTATATTCGTTTCCCTCGGGCCGATGGCCAAATTTTCGTTCCAGGATGGCGATTTCGTCGGTATTGATTTGGCGCAATTTGTTCCACTTAGCGAGCTGCCGTTGCAAATTGGTATGCCTCGCAAGGAGCAAGAGAAAGGTCAACAGGGCCAAGATTCCCGTGGCCAAAATCAATTGGGCATTCGACCTGAAGAAGTAAATCCCTGCGATGGCAGTCGAAAATACCGCGAAACGCAACACACTGGAGACCCAGAGTTTCTGTTGCACTTGGGCCGATTTTATGTGGTAATGCTCAAGCTGTTGTCGGTAAAAAAGAAGGGGTTCCGCCATAAAGGGTTCTGGACTTTTCGTCTGCAAAGATATGCCCTTATTTCGCTAAGAGTGCGTAAACAAGGGCAATCTGCCCCAAGTGATATATATCGTGCTCGGCAACACTGCTTAAGATAGGGCCAAAGCGGTAGTCCTTCCCGGGAACCTTCTGCGCCAATAGCTCGTCGGAAGCGCTATTTAACCGGTTTAGAAGATCCTTCTGGGTGTCCTGAAGATTCTCCTTCAACCGTTCCCAGGCCTGCTCGTCGCCGATATGGATCTCTGTCCAATCATTCGGCCCATCAATGACAATATCATAGGCCGCATCCCCCTGTAACTTTTTCAAAACAAAAATGCGCCAATTGATCATATGTTGAAGCAGCACCGCTATTGATCTTGAACCGGAAGGACGATCATTGACAAACCGCCAATCAATCGATTCCAATTTTTCCATCACCGAAGTCCCGTACCAAGGCTTTCCGCCAAAGGAGGTCTGCAAGCCTTGGATCAAGATTTTTAATTGGGTGTCCATTAAATGCAGGATTCATTATTCGACCGCATCATATGCCGTTTTGAGTTTTTTGGTGAACTTGGAAACCACCAGGTCATAGGAATGGTCAACCAGTTCCCGAATCAATTTGGGGGGCAGGTTTTCCATATAAATGGTATTCCAATGGGTCTTGCTCATGTGATAACCAGGGGTAATGATGCCGTCATGTTCCTCACGCAACTGAACGGCCCATTCGGGGTCGCATTTTAAATTGACCTGGGAAGGGATTCGCTCCAAGGGCAAGAGTGCGAACATTTTACCCATCACTTTGAATACCAAGGTAAACGCATCGAAGGGGAATTCCTCCGTGACCGCCTTTTTGGAGAGACAGTAGTCCCGAAATACCTCAACGTTCATGGGCCTTTTGTTTTGCATTGAGTTGTTTGTACAGTACCGCTACCGATGGCCAAACATAACGGCATTTCAATATTTCGCGGTCCCCGATGTCATTGCCCACCACTGTTTCCATCTTTTCGCCTCCCAACGCGGCATAAAAATCGATGGCCTTCCTGTTTTGCTGAAGCACCCATAAATACATTCCGGAGTCTGGATCATGTGCTGCACATTTTCTGGCCAAATCGGCCATCAATTTAGAGCCGATGCCCAGTCCTTGGGCTTTGGACACCACATGCAGGTTGTCTAAAAGTGCTCCATATTTTGGATGATCGCCCAGATAGGCGCAACCGAATCCCGCCATCGCCCCATTATGCTCGGCGACAGTAATCAGCTGTTTTGGGTTTACCACTTCAAACCGTTTGGTCCAGACCCCCGAACGCTCGGCAAACACCTCATGGTCCAAAAAGGAATCGCTCAAAGCTCCGCGATAGTTTTGCTGCCAGCTTTTTGCATGGAGCCGGGCAATGGTGCCTGCATCGGATGCCTTAGGTTCCCTTAATACCAACATGGCGAAAGTGCTAAATACCGGTTGAATCGTAAACGATCACCTTGGTCCATAATGGGCTCGATTCTTTGATGAACAACAAGTGCGGTACTTCCTCCTGGTACTTTTGTTGCGCGTCCGCCGATTCAAAAGTAACGATCAAGGAATAGGTAAAAGACCCATCGACCACGTCACGACTTGCCTTGGGCGGTTTTCCGATAAAATTTGTTTTGGCAAATTGCGAGTGATCCAAGAACTTCTTGAGCGAAGTCTCGAATGCAGCACGGTCTTGTTGGTTATCCGGGTTTTTTAACCAAAAAAACACGGTGTGTGCAAAAGCGGGATCAAAATCTTTCATAGGGTTCTCATTTTGTGCCTGGCCAAGTGCCGCAACTGTTAAAAATAATACGAGCAAGTATGTTGTTTTCATAGTTTAAAGGTAATTATTATTCAAATGTATTGGCAATTGTGCCGCGAACTGGGAACGCATCTTATTTTTCCAACGCCTTTTCCTTGAGGTTTTGGATTTCGAGGGCGGAAAAATCAAGTTGCCAACCTATGGTCTCCACCAAATTCTTCATCAGCAAAATCGAATCCAAGGCCTCCTTTCTTGCATTTTCCATCAAACCGCTTCCCGGTATCTTGTCGCGGATATGCTGCTTGGCTTCCTGGTTCAGGATCGTGAGATCGTTTGGAGTGAACGTATTGAACATTCCGTTTTTGATATCATAGAATTCCAACTCCGGCTCTATCGACAGGATTTCCGGTTGCGGGAAATTGTTAAGCTTTATTTTTTTGTTGCTGATATCGATATCAATGGTGATTTTTTGAAGATCGTACCCGATATGCGCCTTGGCCGTGACCACGATCAATGCTTTTTTCTTGCTGCTCACCATACTCAAAAACCGCTCTTTGGTATTCTCATAGGTGTAGATTTCCGCAAATTCGCCCTCCACGGAAATGAGCTTGCACACACTTTTCATCTTTTCCAAAAGTACCGTGGATTGGTGTTTGGTCACCTCTTTGCCTTGTTTTTTACGGAATACCGAAAACAGCCAATACATTAAAATGGCGCCCAATACCAGTCCCAAAAAGAGATTCAAAATATCATTCATGTGTTCTTTCCAGCTTGATCATAGACAAAATCCTGGGATTGTTACCAATCACGATGGCGTTTACCGATGGCCCACAAATGTGTACAAGATAAATGAAAATTGCCAATCGCGGTCGACGGTTCCTTGAATCCCAAAACCATAGTTTCAATTATCGATCACTTGGTAAAGGACCGGGCGGCTCGGGCTTGCATCATTTTCAAATGGGGCCATCTGTAGGTTCAGATAATATTTCCCGTCCTTGATGGTATTGGGCACAAAAATAAACTCGGTGATGGTTGCCATTTTGCGAGGGGTCCCTTCAGAATCCCAGAACGCTTTGTGCGCCAAAAGGTCGCCCCCGTCATCTTCACGGTCTATCGAAGGGAGGTCTATCAACAAATGCGATACGTCCTTTTCGAACAAAAAACGGGCCGCTTCTTCGAGCAGATAGGGCGGATTGGTGTGCGAGTATTGCCTGCTCAGTTTTTCCCTGGTATTGGGAAGGGTACGCACCACCAATGCTTCCCTTTTCTTATTGCCCAAGGCATATTGCAATTGCTTTTTTGAGATCACAAAATCGCGCTTCGATTTTTCAGGTGCGATGGTCACCACTTCCGCCAAAAAGAAATAACGGTCCAGACTCCCGTTCACCGATTGGAATTGTTCCGTAATATGTCCCACGCATTCGGTATGTGTGCCATGCGCATGGGGATTGAACCAGATATCATTGAAATTGGTGGAAGCTCCTTCAGATACCTTGCCCACGAAACCTTCTTGAACGTGGGGCTCAATTTTGGGAGGGTCGATGTACCAGGCATTCACATTGGAAGCACCATTTCCGATTGAAATTGAAATATCCAACGGTTTGGACAGGTCAATGAGGTGTTGATTTATTTTGGCAATCATGTTCTATCAAATAGAATTTTAAACTTGTTCATGTTAAGTTAACCATAAACAGATCACTGGCAATTCCATCGGCCAAAAATTTACCCTTTTTGGAAATCAGGAGGGTATCGCCATCGAGGTAAAGCAAATGGTTCCGGAGATGGGGTTCAACCTGCCGTAACAGGTATTCCGAATATTTTGGTCCAAATTCCGATCGCACCCTATCCAGGGAAACGCCCCAGATCGTGCGGAGTCCGGTCATCACGTATTCGTTGTACCGATCTCTTTTGGAAAGAACCTCGATTTCCATGGGCAACAACCGGGCCTGTAAGGCCTTGAGGTATTTTGGATTGTTGTTGATGTTCCATCCCCTTCTGAACCCGTCATAGGAGTGGGCCGACGGACCGATGCCCATGTACTTTTTGCCTTGCCAGTAGGCGGTGTTGTTTCTTGAAAAAAATCCTGGTCTTCCAAAATTCGAGATTTCATAATGTACATAACCTGCTGCTTCAAGGGTATCGATCAAAATATGGAAATGTTCCTGTGCCGCGCTATCGTCCAAAGAGGGCACCGTTCCCTTTTTAATAAAAGCGGCCAAAGCGGTCTTTGGTTCCACGGTAAGGGCATAACTTGAAATATGCGGGATATTGAACGATAATGCCCTATCGATATTTCTCTTCCAACGATCGTTGGTCATATTGGGGATGCCATATATCAAATCGATCGAAATATTATCGAAAACTTCAGCTGCCGCACCAACGCATTCGATGGCCTCACTGGCCAGATGAACCCGGTTCATCAATATGAGGTCTTCGGCATCAAAAGACTGTATCCCGATACTGAGCCGGTTGATCGAGCTGCTTGACAGCCCTAGGATCTTGGCGGTCGACAAATCATCCGGATTGGCCTCCAAGGTCACTTCCGGATGATCGACGACCGTGTAGTACTCATGAATGGTCTCCACAATGGCCGCAATCTCCTCGATTTCCAAAACCGAAGGGGTGCCCCCTCCAAAATAAATCGTTTCCACCGTCTCCCCCTCGAATTCTTGTTTTCGAAGTTCGAGCTCGGTTTGCAGGGCCGCGATCATGGCCGATTTTTTTTCCAGATTGGTCGAAAAATGGAAGTCACAGTAATGACAGGCCTGCTTGCAAAAAGGGATATGGAGGTAAATCCCTGCCATTCTAATTTTTTAATGTGACAATGACATAGGAAAGTGAAAATGCCAAGGCCATATAGAGCAACATGGCCGAAAAAAAAGCCAATAATGATTTTAAGCCGACCCAAAACCTTTTGTAGTCAAAATATGAAATCATGGCATATACAAAATACGCCCCAAAAGTGAGGAGCGCGAGAGCCTGCAATTCACTGTTGACATATTGAATATAGAACATGTTGAAGGTGGTGAGCATGGTATAAACGCCAATGACATAAAAAGCAATGGCCACAAACTCCGCCCAGCTGTTTTTCTTGTAAAAGATAAGTTTCAACATCAGGGAGAGTGTTAGCACAAAAATGAAAAGCAACTTATCGATGTTGAGCAACATAAAGTTTCGCGCCTTTGTAAGCCTGGTGAAGACTTCTCCCTTTGGGTCTCCGTCAACTGCGATAACCGAAGTATCCCTGAATGGGTCAAATTCTATAAGGCTGCGCACCAATAGATAGAGCACCGACATAAGAATGAAAAAGGCGACCGGTTTGTAATACTTCTTTCTCTTTCCCTCCAAAAATTCCCTAAAAAGCCTCCCGGGATCGACGACCAAGAATTTCAGGGTGATGAGCAAAGGGGCATCGATGGAAAATGTACTTTCAACAAAATCCTGAATGGTTTCTTTGAACGTTATGCGATCAACCCTGGTTTTTTGTCCGCAACTCGAACAATATTTTCCCGATGCCGGCATGGCACAGTTTTTACAGAGGTTTGGGCTGCTTGCTTTCAAGTTCTATTTGATTCTGTTTTCATTTTGTTTCACAAACGCTTCCCATCCGGAATAGGATTTGCCCACGGCAATCTTTCCCCCGTTATAAAAATGGCAGACGGCAGCGGCGAGTCCGTCGGTACTGTCAAGGTTTTTAGGCAGCGCTTTCAGGCTCAGGGTGGTCTGCAGCATTTTGGCCACTTGTTCCTTGCTAGCGTTTCCATTACCGGTAATGGACATCTTGATTTTTTTGGGAAGGTATTCCGTAATGGGAATCTGTCGCGAGAGCCCTGCTGCCATGGCCACACCTTGAGCCCTTCCCAGCTTCAACATCGACTGTACGTTTTTTCCGTAAAAAGGGGCCTCAATGGCAATTTCATCGGGGTGGAAGGTATCGATGAGTTCGAGGGTACGCTCAAAAATGATCTTTAATTTGAGGTATGGATCATCATACTTTTTGAGCAACAATTCATTCATTTGCAGGAACTCCATTTTTTGGCCTACCACCTTGATCAGGCCAAAACCCATGATAGTGGTTCCCGGATCTATTCCCAATATGATTTTTTCGGTAGCCAAATGCTTTCTTTAGTCGGTGTTGAACAGAATAGGGATGCGAAACTTAGTTTTTACGGGTATGCCGCGTTTTAAAGCAGGGGACAGATGCGGCAGGGTGCCGAGGCTCTCCTTGATGATTTGGTCGAAACCGGGCATTTGTCTGTTGATGGCACTATCTTTTTCGATGTTAACCACGGTGATCTTCCCTTTTTGGTCTACCAGGAAATCGACCTGGACCATTGGATCGGTTCCCTCTTTGAAAACATACTCGAACTCCTTTAATTTTTTGGCGCAATTGGCCAAAACTTCCTTTTCGAAGCAATTCTTTTGTTCCGTTTTCGAGGCGGATTCATCGCAGGTTTCGAAAAGCGGATAGGCATCTACCTCGTTCCAATCGATCTGCAGCATTTCCTGTTCGACCAATTCACGTGTTTTTACATCCTTGGATACGAACCATTCGCAGGAGGTCAGCAAACACATAACGAACAAAAGCATGCAGTGCTTCATAGGGATCGGATTCCAGTGCGGAAATTACGACTTTTTGGGGAGGTGGCACAAGGTGCGTCGCATACAATGCCTAATTTTAGCTTCCTACTTTGGGGGAGCAAGCGTAACAAAAGCTTGCTATCTTCGTCCAATCAAAAAGAATTGAACATGGATATCGTATTGCTCTTTCTCGGCTTGATCTTGATGCTCGTGGGCATCCTGGGAAGTTTCCTGCCCGTATTGCCCGGCCCCCCCGTCAGTTGGATCGGTTTGTTGCTGCTTTACCTCACCAAGGCCGTCCCCGACGATTGGTGGCTGTTGGGCATTACCGCGGGCATTGCCTTGATCGTCTTCGCTTTGGATTATATCATCCCGGCCATGGGCACCCAACGGTTCGGGGGTACGAAAGCGGGCATGATCGGTACGACCTTAGGACTTTTGGTTGCCTTGATCTTCCCGATATTGGGATTATTTGGCATCATCATATGGCCCTTTGTAGGCGCCCTGGTTGGGGAATTGATCAACAAGGCCGATCAAAAAACGGCACTCAAGGCCGCTTTCGGTTCCTTCATGGGATTTTTGACGGGCACTTTTTTGAAATTTCTGGTCGCCATTGTTTATTTGGGCATCTTTCTTTCGAAGGCATGGGACTATAAGGCGGCATTATTTCCCTTTTTTGATTGAGGTTCAATCCATCCAAACCACTTTGTCTTCCATGGGGCCCCTGGTTACCTCGGGAATCTCCCCGTCATAATGGCCCATGTAGAAAAATCCCATACATCTTTCCCCAGGCTTAAAATCAAAAAATTCATCCATATACTGTATGAGCCCGGGGGAACTCCAATAACAACCGATACCCATTTCGGTGCAGCAGAGCCACATGTTCTGTACCGCCATGGCCATGGCGGCGATTTCTTCCCACTCCGGCAAACTTTGCGCCGGGTCGCGCTGCAGGCAAATCGCTATAACGGCGGCAGATCGTTGCGGATTCTCCATAAACTTCCTTGTTTTTACCTGTTGCGGTTTAATGGCGATTTCCCGATACTTATTCGACAAGAAATGGCCCAATCTCGTTTTCGCTTCGCCTTGCAATACTTTAAAACGCCATGGTTCGGTCCTTTTGTGGGTCGGCGCCCAGTTCGCCGCTTCCAAAATTTTTTTAATTTCCTCTGTAGCGATGGGCGCTGTATTGTACTGTACTGGAAACACAGATCGTCTGTTTCTGATCAGATCAAATATCATGGTGGTTTTGTTTAGTTCTTCAAATTTAAGGTTTTGGTCACATATCGTTTCCCCATTTCGCTGGTTAAGTCTCAAACATTATCAATACTTTTAGGGAACAAAACCACAATTGCCCACCCAAGATGGCCACACAAAACTTTCTTTTTGGCGAACACCCGCTCACGGCGGGCAAGGCACTCCGCATAGCCCGAGGACAGATTCCCATAAAAATATCGGCCGCCCAAAGGGAAAAGGTCAGGAAAAGCAATTCGGTCGTCGCAAAAATTGTGGAACATGGAGAACCGGTTTACGGGATCAATACCGGTTTCGGACCCCTTTGTACCACCAAAATCTCTAAATCGGAAACCAAAATATTGCAGAGCAACATCCTAAAAAGCCATAGCGTCGGGGTTGGGCCGCCCATCGACACCGAAATTGCCAAACTGATGTTGGTCTTAAAGGTACATGCCCTTGCCCAAGGATTTTCGGGGATTGCCGAAACGACCTTGGACCGTATTATATGGCACATCCAAAACAATGCCATTCCCCTGGTGCCTTCACAGGGTTCGGTTGGTGCCTCCGGTGATCTGGCACCCCTTGCCCATCTTTTTTTACCCCTGATCGGGTTGGGCAAAGTATCTTTTCAGGACAGGCAGATTTCCACTGCGGAACTCTTTGGGAAAACCGGACTTATACCCCTGGATCTGGGTCCAAAAGAAGGCTTGGCATTGATCAATGGCACCCAATTCATCGCGGCACATGCCGTAAAAGTGATCGAAAAACTGCACAGTTGTCTTGCACAGGCCGATATCATCGGCGCAATGATGATCGAGGGCCTGCAAGGATCTGTAAAACCCTTTTATCAAGAACTACATGCACTACGGCCCTATAAGGGAAACCTACATGTGGCCTCCAGGGTCAAATCGCTATTGGTGGGTTCGGAGATCATGGAAGACCATATCGATTGTGACCGGGTACAAGATCCCTATTCCTTAAGGTGCATTCCACAAGTGCACGGCGCTTCAAGGAACGCCTGGTTGCACCTAAAAGAATTGCTCGAGATCGAACTGAACGCGGTGACCGATAACCCCGTGGTCATCGATCAAGATTTGACCATCAGCGGGGGAAATTTCCATGGGCAGCCCTTGGCCATGGCCCTGGATTATGCCTGTTTGGCCGCTTCGGAAATCGGCAATATTTCCGACAGGAGGATTTATCTGGCCCTGGAGGGCAATAGCCCCGGCATCCCCAAACTCTTGATGAAAGACACCGGCATCAATTCGGGCTATATGATCTTACAGTATACCTCGGCGGCCTTGGCCAGTGAAAACAAGTGCCTCTGTTTTCCCGCCAGTGCCGATAGCATTCCCACCTCACTGGGGCAGGAAGACCATGTGAGCATGGGCTCGATCAGCGGCAGAAAGGCCCTGCAGGTCCTGGGCAATGTGGAAAAGATCTTGGCCATCGAACTTTTGACGGCTGCACAGGCGTTTGAGTTCAGAAAGCCCATGAAATCGGGGGTTTTGTTGGAGGAAGTACACAAGACCATCCGAAAGAGGGTGCCCTTTGCGGATAAGGACAGGGTATTTGCCCTTGATATGGAAATCGGCATTGAAATGGTAGCGGACAATACGATCATCACCACTGTGGAAAACATGTGCAAGAAAGCAAAAGTATCATTGGACACCCCTTTTTCCAATATATTTGAAACCTATTGATGCCATGAGCGAAAAAACCCTTATTGGCCCTTTCAAACAAATTGTTCCCATGACCGGTCTCCCCTTAAAAGGTGCCATCGCAGATCATGAACTGATGGTCTTGGAAGATGGGGGCATTCTGGTGAAAGCCGGAAAAATAGTCGCCCTTGGAAATTTCACCAGCCTATCAAAAGATTCAAAAGGAGTATTGGTACATCGGTTGCAGGGCGAACACGTTGCCCTTCCGGGGTTGGTAGATGCCCACACGCATATCTGTTTTGCAGGTTCCAGGGCCAACGACTACGCCATGCGCAATGCGGGCAAAACCTATCTGGAAATCGCAAAGGCCGGAGGCGGGATTTGGGATACCGTGGTACAAACGCGGAAAGCAAGCCAGGAAGCATTGGTCAAGGGTATTGTAAAAAGGGCGAACCGGCACCTTAAAAACGGAGTGACCACCCTGGAAGTAAAGAGCGGTTACGGGCTTTCGGTCGAAGAAGAGCTCAAGATGCTCCACGCCATCAAACAAGCGAAGGAAGTTTTGGCAATAGAACTCATCCCTACTTGTTTGGCCGCCCATATGCTGCCCAAAGACTACTCGGGAAGTGCTGCAAATTATCTCGACGAAATCAGTTCGGTGCTTTTTCCAAAACTTAAGGAAGAAGGGCTTGCCCATCGTATTGACGCCTTTATCGAGCAGAGCGCTTTCGACAGGACACAGATCGGGCCGTATTTTCTAAAAGCGCAGGCAATGGGG
>JBATHI010000448.1:0-5152 GCA_049666645.1 Flavobacteriaceae bacterium
CCCCTCCCATCCATCGGAAAAACCACCCAAACGGCGGCGCGAAAAGGCTCTTTTTTCCTATATAATTAATTTGCTCGTGCAAGACAGTCCTGATCAGGAGCCCCAAAAAGAAATCGAACCAACTGGTATGGGGGACCACAATGATGACATACTTTTTGAGCTGTCTGGGGAGGTCACCTTCAAGGGACCAACCCATGATTTTAAAATAGAGGAACTTCGCAAGTTTTTGCATGCAGTTGGCGTTAAAACCGGTGATTGAGGTGGCAAGCCCTTGTTTCGAGCCGAATCGCTTCGGGCACTGGCTTGGCATCGTATGATGCCATCTCCTAAATCTTTTGGTAAATAGACTTTAATTTCTGAGGGGTCACTGTGGTTCTCCATCGCTTACCCAGGGCGTTTTCCCATAGTGGTTCCATGCCAAGGGAAACTTTGATCATGATATCAAAGTCACTGTCGGAAAGATCGGCACAAATACCTTGGGGAAGCACAATATCATGTCGTTGCCGCATTTTATTGAACAGGGCCACGCCCTCAGGATAGAACTCCTCTAAATGCTGGAACACCAAACAATTGCCGATGCCATGTTTTATGCCCAATAAATAGGATAGGCCATAACTCAAGGCATGGGCCACCCCTACTTGGGAATAGGCAATGCTCATCCCGCCATGCCACGAGGCCATCATCAATTTCTCTCGGGAATCCAATGGGGACAGATCCTCCAGAAACACTTCTTTACACAAATCCAGGGCCTTTTCCCCATAGCTTTGGCTAAAGGCATTGAGATAAGTGCCCTCCAACGATTCGATACAGTGAATGAAACAGTCCATTCCCGTATAAAACCATTGTTCCTTGCTCACCCCTTGCGTCAGGTCTGGATCGAGGAGTACCTGATCAAAAACGGTGTAGTCGGAGTTGATTCCCAATTTCTTGTCAGGCCCCAAAAGCACCGTGGTACGGGAAACTTCCGCCCCCGTTCCACTGATGGTGGGGATACCCAAGTGATAGATCGCCGCGTGCCGAACCAAGTCCCACCCTTGGTATTCACAGGTATTGCCCTTATTGGTCAACATAATGGCAACCGCCTTGGACAGGTCGAGCAACGTACCGCCACCAATGCCGATAATCGCCGAAGGTGGCTCGCTAAAACTATTTTTTATTTTCGCGACCAGCGCATCCACCTGAACGGTCTTGGGTTCTTCCGCTGCCGAAATAAAAATGATCTGGTCGTTGAAAATCAATGGTATCCGCTTGGCTAGGGGAGCCCCTTCAAATATATCATCGACAAGGAAGATACAGGGCGCATCGGCATTTTTGCGTATGGGCATCAGCAGTTCTCCCAGTTGGTCGAAACTGCCCTGGCCATAAATCACCCGGGGAACCATTGGAAAATTCTTGTACCCTGTGATTTTCACTTTTGTGTTTTCCTTCAATCGTATTGCTTTTTTAATTTCCATAATCAAGATTACAAGTAGTCGAGCAGCTGTTTTAGCCCATTTAATGTCAAATATCGATGGTTCCCATCGACCTCTGAAGTAAGTTCATGTTTCCAGGTGGTGTGAAACGGAACATGGACCGCTTGTGCACCAATGTTGAGGATCGGCAGTACATCGGATCGCAAGGAATTCCCTATCATCAAGAACTCATTTACATCGATCTCCAAATGATCCAAAAGATTCTTGTAATTGGTTTCCTTTTTATCGCTCAATACTTCAACATGGTGAAAATATTCCGATAAGCTTGAGCGTTCCAATTTGCGTTCTTGGTCTAACAGATCGCCCTTGGTCAGAACGATCAGTCTATATTTTTTAACAAGTACCTCCAAGACTTCTTTTACACCCTCCAATAATTCTACCGGGTGGGCTATCATCTCTTTACCAAGAGTCAAGATTTGGGAAAGCGTTGCTTGTGAAACCTGATTGTTCGATAATTCCATGGCCGACTCGATCATCGAGAGCATGAACCCCTTGATGCCATAGCCATATAAATCAAGATTTTTCATTTCCATCCTGAAAAGTTCCTGGTCGATTTTGTTCTTGGTCTCATATTTTTCAAGCAGGGAAGCGAAATGCTCTTCGGCATCGCGAAAATAGGTCTCATTGACCCATAGGGTATCGTCCGCATCAAAACCGATGACCTTGATATTTGAAAAGTCTACTTCCATACCTTCTTCGCCTTTTCAAGATCTTCGGGCGTATCGATCTCTATTCCCGAGACGGTGGTTTCCACCATTTTAATTTTTTTGCCATACTCAAGATAGCGAATTGCCTCGATCTTTTCGGTCGCCTCCAGACCCAGCATCGGCAAGCGTTGAAAATCCATCAGCGCGCGTTTCCTGAAAGCATAAATACCTTTATGCTTGAAATGGGTCGATTCAATATCCCTTGCCCTGGGATAGGGTATAGGTGATCTTGAAAAGTAAAGGGCGAAGTTGCGATGGTCGACCACTACCTTTACGGTGTTGGGATTGTTGATCTCATCCCAGTCGGTAATCCTGACCATCAAGGAGGCCAAATCGATTTCCTTTGCCATATCATGTGAAAAAACTTCCAGCACACTTGAGAGACTTTCCTTCTCGGTAAATGGTTCATCGCCCTGAACATTGACGACGATGTCGATATCCATATCGCTGACGGCCTCCGCTATACGATCACTTCCACATTCGTGTTCCCTGATGCTCATTATGGCCTTTCCTCCAGCGTTCTCTATCGTTTCATAAATAAGTGGGCTATCGGTCACCACATAAACCGCCTCAAATAGACCAGTATTCTCCGCTGCTTCATAGGTTCTTACAATTACGGGTTTTCCTCCAAGGTCCTGCATCAACTTCGCGGGAAATCTGGAAGCCGCATATCGAGCGGGAATCATTGCAATGATTTTCACTTTTTTTTATCTTTAATTCTTCCTGGGCCTGAGCATTCGATAGACCTTAAAAATGATGAACAATATGATGATGACCAACACCGCCGCCAAAATGGGAAAAAAAATGGAAGCCGTGGTCACTACCAATGCGGTACCGGTTTCTATGGTCGAGACCACAGGGTTGCCCATCCCTCCGGTAGAGGCTGACGACGCCAGTCTCCCGGTCGCCCCTGCCCCTTTAATGGCCGTCGCCGTACCGCCCCCTGCGATAATGGCCAGCGACCAAGTCACTACCGGGTCTAAATCGGCAACGGTGGAGACCATTACCGCCGTCCCCGCAATGGCCGCCAAAGGTACGGCAAAACCATCGAGCAAATTATCCACAAAGGGTATGAAATAAGCGAATATCTCTACCAAAGTGGCCACCCCGAAGGTAATGACCGCTGCCAAACTACCGAGCCATTGCCAACTTTCATTTAAGTCCCAAACATCGAAATAGGAAGCCAAACTCAAGGCGAACAGGGGTAAAAATATCCGGAACCCGACCGAAGCGGCCAAACCAATGCCCAAAAAGATACTGATGATGGTTTCAGAAGTCATCTTTTATTTTATTGCTTCATGCTTGTTTGTGGTTCCAGTCGTAAAGGTTCGCTTTCCACGATGCAGTCCGAAACGAATCATTTCCAAGTCATTCATTTTTGTTCGGGCCAATCGATATTGGGCTTCTGTACCTATGTTTCACGAACGAATTTAATCTATTCCGAACCAAGAAAAAAATCGTTCTTGAATCCGATCAGGTATAGTTTTTTTCTGGCTCTCGTTACGGCGGTGTAGAGCCATCGCATATAATCCCTGTCGATGCCATTCGGCAAATAGGGCTGTTCCACGAAAACAGAGTCCCATTGGCCTCCCTGTGATTTATGACAGGTTATGGCATATGAGAATTTCACCTGCAGCGCATTGAAATACTTGTTGCCTTTTACGGATAGGAACTTCTTGTACTTCGATGTTACATCCCCGTAGTCTTTCATCACCTCTTGGTACAACCGATTGGCATCTTCATAGGGAAGAGATGGGGCTTCCGCCTTGATGGTATCCAAGAGGAGTACCGTCTCAAATGGCTTCTGTTGGGGATAATCGACCATTTTTACCCTAACTTCGGCAAATTTGAAGGTATACAACGATTTAATGGAAAATATTTCGAGGATTTCGATGATATCCCCATTCGCGATGAACCCGGCCTCGCTATTGGGTTCGAGCCAGAAATAGTTGTTTTTGACCACCATCATAAAGTCACCTACGGCGAGCTCATTTTCCAGATATAGGATACGACTGCGGATATTTTCATTGTACAGATTGGCCCTCTTGTTGGAGCGCACGATTATGGTGGATTCTTCTTTCCCGTTCTCGGAATAAGCGCTTTCGATGGCTTCCAAAATTTCATGCCCCTCGATCAAGCGCACGATGTCGTGGTAGGGATCGATATCAAAACGGAAATTGTCATAGAAACTGCCCTCCAGTTGTTCCCGTAAATTGGTGGCATTCATCAATATTCCAGAATCCTCTGCTTGACGTACCACCTCGTCCAATTCGAAATTGATCACTTTTTTGTTATAGTTCGAGGCCAATTTGTCCTCATCGAGGGCCGGACTCAACTCGAGGTGTACCGGAGGCAATTGGGCCGTATCACCGATCAAGATCAATTTGCAGTTGTGTCCCGAATGCACGAACATCAACAAGTCATCCAACAAAGATCCATTGTCCAATAATTTGGAGTCGGTAGGCGTATCGGGAATCATGGAAGCTTCATCTACGATAAAAACAGTATCCCTGTGCTTATTGGGTGCCAAAACAAACTGCACGCCACCCCCGCGTTGTTTTTTGGGAAAGTATATCTTTCTGTGGATGGTGTAGGCCTGAGTACCCGCATAGCTCGACATGACCTTGGCCGCCCTTCCGGTCGGGGCCATCAGAACAGATTTCAGTTTGGTGTGCCAAAGGTTGGTGACGATGGTCCCCACGATGGTCGTCTTGCCCGTACCCGCGTATCCTTTCAACAAATAAATTTGATCTCTCTCGGTTGATAGAAGAAATTCAGCCAATAACAAAAGGGCCCCGGATTGTTTGGCGGTGGGAACGTGCGGAAATTTATCGTTCAGGATTTTAAAAAACGAAGCTTTGGTAATTGCTGCCATTGGGGCTAAAGATAGCCAGGATTTTGAAGTTTTAAGAATAAATGCGCCAAGAAAACCCGATTGTCATTTGGGTGGATAACCCCACAACTATCCTGTCC
>JBATHI010000449.1:0-2916 GCA_049666645.1 Flavobacteriaceae bacterium
CACCAAACACGAAAGTTTGCTTTTTTCAAGCCCCTATTTTCTTAATCCTTCAATTTCAATTGTTGATAACTCCAAAATCCCTCCATTTTTAGAAAAACGCAAATGGTACCATTTGAATCGTTCTAAAACCAAATTTTATTCACTAAATGATATTTGGTTTCATTTATACTGATTTGACACAAGTCATTGTTTATCAAATATTTGTGGATAAAATTAGTGAATCAACCTTACCTTTTCCCCTCCTTCTTTTTACCTTTATACCAGGAATTCTTTAAAAGAAAACAAAAGCGCTTTTGTTCATTTTTTAATCTAAAAAGAAACAAAATGGACAATTTTTTGATACTCGAACGGCTCGACCGTTTGGAAAGACTGTTGATCGCCAATAAAGAGGTACTGACCTTTGAGGAAACATGTGACTATACGGGTATATCCAGAAGTTATCTGTACAAACTTACCGCCGCGGGGCATATTCCGCACTCCAAACCCAACGGGAAACTGATTTTTTTCGAAAAGAAGAAAATCGTCGATTGGCTGCTCCAGAACGAACGGAAACCCATTCCTGAAATCGAAACTATAGCGGAACCAGTTCGTTAGCCAATACCAATCCTGGATTTTTGTCGATTCACAATATGCCTCTGGAATCACCTTTGGCTTCTAAAACCTTATCATATGAAATCAATTCCTTATTTAAGGGTTGGCACTTCGTACTACAAATTGGTACAGGCACCAACTATCGCCGGACATTTCAACGAGATCTTGGTCCATTGGAACATCGAGACCATTCGTCAGGACCATGGGAAGGATTATTTGAGCAAGGTGCCCAAGTACGATGGCTTTACATGCATCCCGAGCCATATCGACTTCAAACAGGAATACAAAGGGTTCTACAACACCTATTCCCCGTTACCGGCAATCCCCAAAGAAGGGGAATACCAAACCTCATTGGGTTTCGTCGAACACATATTCGGGAAGCACTATGAACTGGGATTGGACTACCTGCAATTACTGTATACAAAACCAGTACAGGTACTGCCCATTCTCTGTCTGGTCTCCAAGGAACGTTCAACGGGCAAGAGCACTTTTTTAAAGTGGCTGAAGGCCATCTTCGACAACAACCTGACCTATCTGACCAATGACAGTTTCAGCAGCCAGTTCAATGCGGACTGGGCCAACAAGCTTCTCATCTGCATAGACGAGGTATTGTTCAACAAGGAAGAGCTTACCGAGCGCATCAAGTACCTGAGCACGACCAATATCAACAAATTGGAGGCCAAGGGAAAGGACAAGCGGGAAGTGGAGTTCTTCGGCAAGTTTATTCTCTGTAGCAACAACGAGGACAATTTTATCAAGATAGACGGGAACGAGACCCGGTTTTGGGTACTGAAGATAACAACGCTCAAAAAAGAGAAAACGGATTTCCTATACCAACTGGTATCGGAGATATCCGCTTTCCTGTACTATCTGCAAAAACGACGATTATCGTCGGAGCATACCACCAGAATGTGGTTTACCCCAAAACAGATAAAGACCGCTGCCTTGAAAAAGTTGGTACAGAACAATCGGAACAGGGTGGAAAAGGAACTTGCCACGATTCTCTTGGGTGCCATGGAACAGTTCGATACCGATGAAATACACCTTTGCCCCTTGGATGCATTGCAGTTATTGAACCGGACAAGGATAAGGACCGATCTGACCCAGCTCAGAAGGTTGCTGAAAAGGGATTGGAAATTGGAAAACAAGGACAATTCCCTAAGCTATCAAAAACCGGTCATCTGGCAGGACGCCTCCATGCAGCTAGTGGACGCCAAGGGTCGCTACTTTACCGTGAAAAAATTCTTTTTGCTTGAAAGTTTCGATGAATCGATGACGGATTAAGCTGTTCCCAATGCCTATCGATGTCGAGGCCGTCATCATTATATCATCATTTGTTCATCAAAAAATAAAACGATGACAGAAAAAAACGGAAAAAACATGAAAACGATGAATCGATGAAGAAAACGATGCCAAGGAAACCATTGCAAATACTAGCTTCCCGATAGTTTTTCATCAAAAAATCAAAAATTTGCCCAAAACCATTCGGCTTATGAAAAAAGAAAGAACGAACAAGTTAACGTGTGAAAGAGCCCGAGCTTTTCCCATCGAAAAAGCGCTGGCAAAACTCGGGCACTTTCCGACCAGATCGACCGAAAAAGAAGCTTGGTTCCTGAGTCCGTTCCGCTCAGAAACCCAAGCCTCTTTCAAGGTGTCCAAGAAACTGAACAGATGGTACGACCATGGGGCGGGAAAAGGCGGTAATGTAATCGACCTTATGTGCCAAATCAACAAATCTTCCATCGGAGAGACCTTAAGGTTCTTCGAACAGGGCCAGACCTCTTTCTCTTTTCAACAGCAGCCCCCAGTTAGAATCCAGAAGAATACAGGGCTAGAAATTCTCCATGCACGTCCTATCCGGCATTACGGTCTGTTAAACTATCTTTTTGAACGGAAAATTTCCGTTTCTACGGCATCGACCATTTGTAGGGAGGTCCATTATCTACATAAGGGACGACGATATTTCGCCATAGGATTGAAGAACGATTCAGGTGGATGGGAACTACGCAACAAATACTATAAGAATTCCAGCTCGTCCAAGGATATCACCCACATCAAAAATGGAAACGGAAAACTAGTCGTTACCGAAGGAATGTTCGACCTATTATCCATTTTAGAGGGTACTCAAGAATCAAATTCGGAATATGATTTTATGGTCCTGAACTCTACGGCATTGGTCAAAAAAGCGATTAAGTTAATGGACCCTTACGACCGAATCGACCTTTATCTGGACAATGATTCGACCGGTAAAGCAACGACCCAAAACTTGCTGGCCCATTCCAATAACTGTTTGGACAAATCAAGTTTATACGAGGGGTATAAGGA
>JBATHI010000450.1:0-2141 GCA_049666645.1 Flavobacteriaceae bacterium
AGGAGGACATGAAAACCACTTTGGAATCGGGAACAAGTTTACGAGCCAATTTGCCCAGATCTTCCCCTGTTCTGGGGTCTTTGGCCTCCATGGGAAACAGTTGGATATCCAACAAGATAATGTCGTATATCACCGATCGAAGGGAATATTCGATTTTTTTCTGGCCTTCTTCATAGCCATTGGCCACATCTACCTTGACCTTGAACCCGTCAATGTTCGCATCCTCCAAAATATACTTATAGCCCAGTGCGGTCATCCGATGGTCGTCGACCGCCAAAATTTTTACTATTCCGTCCATAGCTTATCATCTTAAACCTTTTGTAAACTTCGTTCAATATAGATGTCGGTTTCTTCATCGTATTTGCGAATCGGCAGGGTGATGGTTATCGTGGTTCCCTTACCGGGTGTGCTATCGATGTCAAACACCCCTTCCATTTTACTTACCCTGGCGGAAATATTCCTCAATCCAATTCCCGTTTTGCCTTTTTTTACATCAAATCCACGGCCATCATCCCTAAGGGTTACCAGTAATGAATTTTCTCCTTCAACCATGAAGGCAAGGGATACGTGTTGGGCTTGTGCATGTTTAACGCAATTCTGGAGGCTTTCTTGCAATACCCGGTATAAATTGATTTTCAAATCGCCCCGCAGTGCGTCCCAATCGGTTTTTCGGTCGTATTCAAAACTATGTTTCAAGTGGGCCGAAACTTCCAAACCTTTCAAAAGCTCCTGAATGCTATTGATAAAGTTAGGCAAATTTTGGTAAGCGGCATTGCTCAATTCATGCGAAATACTGCGCACTTCTTCCTGGATGTCCATCAATTCCTTGATGGCCTCGGCCCGCTCGGCAATGGCTTCCGGGGTGGTTCGCTTGTTCAGGCCCAACAAAATCATGCGTACCCCCTGCAACCGGCCCTGAACGCCATCGTGCAGTTCTTCGGAAATGCGTTTCTGCTCCAATTTCTTGCCCTCTTCCAGTTTTTGGCCTTCCGACAGCAACAGGTTGAATATCTTCTCGTTACTGGCCTGTTGTGCCCTTTGAAAGCGCAGTTTTTGGTTTTTGATGCGCTGCACGATGATGATGTAAGCGGCCACCGCCAAGAGCAGGAGGGTGAGGGCGATGCCTGTCCACAGGCGTTTCTGTTGGGCCAGTAATTTGTTCTGGGCAATGGTTTCGTTGGTCTCGAAACGGATCCTGGCAAATTTGTCGCGTTCACGCCGCTCCAATTGTTGCAGACTATCGCTGAGCTGTATATAGGCCTGGCTATACTCGACGGCATGTTTGGGGTCTGCCCTGGCCAGAAGCCCCAACGATTGCAGGAGGCGATCGTTGCTCACGCTGTTTTCGGCATAGGTTCTTGCCTTTTTCGCTTCTTCAAGGGCCCTGAGGGAGTCTTGCTCCAGCAAATAGTATTCCGCCAGATTATAATGGCTGGCGGCCATGCCGGCAACATCTTGTATACTGTCACGGATGTGGAGGGCCTGTCGAAATTGTGTTTCCACCCCCTCCAGTTGGCCCGCTTTCATCCGGTTGTAGGCCAGGTTGTTCAGGGCCCTGGCGTATAATTGGGGATCTTTGTAAAAAACACTATCCTTTTCCAGTACTTTCTCATAATAACTGATTGCCATAGGATGGTTTTGCAATTCCTGATACACGTTGCCGATATTATTTTCGAGTGTTTGTAGGTTAGTTTTTTTTTGATCGATTTTCTCGAGATATGATTCCGCAGTTTTATAATAGTCCAGCGCTCGGTCATATTCTTTTTGGTCCTTTGATGTTATAGCCAAGACATTATAGCAATCATAAAGAAGTTCATTGGCACTTAAAAATTTAAGAATTTCAATTGCCTTTATCGTATTGACCTCGGCCCCTGTATAGTCTTTGATTTGATTCTGAATTGATGCAATATTATAGAGCATCTTTCCAGCATTTAAATCATTCCCCAATGCTTTAAAGATTTCTTGTGCAACCGCATAATGGAAATAGGCACTATCCTTGGTCGAAACCGTATTATAATCAAAAAAATGGGCCAGGTCCCAATGGGCATTTGCCAGGCGGGTCGAATCATTGAGACTTGAAGCAAGGTCTCGTGTTATCTGGTTTGTTCTTCTAAATGCAAGAGAATCGGCAAGATCTAAAT